>NZ_LOKU01000013.1:0-105708 GCF_002211295.1 Rhizobium sp. N122
TCGTCGCAACCGTCGCCACCATGCGCAAGCTGCTCACCATCCTCAACGCCATCATCAGGGACGGACGACCATGGCAAAACGCTTGACAAAGAAGACAGTCGCTCTCCCCGCGCGCGGGGCGAAGGGGGATCGCCGCAAGCTTTCCGTCCCCACTCACCTCTCGTATGGCACGTCCCCTCTCCCCGTCAGAACGGGGAGAGGGTTAGGGTGAGGGGCAGACTTCTTGAAATATGGCCGCCATTGCGCAAAATTCTGCTGCGCAAAACCCTACTTCCCCTCGCTCAACGAAAACACCAGCGTCGCCTTCGTCCCGTCATGTCCGGGATCATAGGCTAGATCCGATTTCAAGCTCGCGGCCATGGCCGTCAGAATACGCGCGCCGAGCCCCGTTCCCCGCGCCGGGCTCTCCGGATCGAACCCTGCCCCATCATCCTCGACGACAACCCTCAGCGCCTCGTCCGTCTGATCGACAAAGACGCGGATCTCGCCCGGTACGCTGTCCGGATAGGCATATTTGAAGGCATTGGTGACGAGTTCGCTGACGATCAGCCCGAGCGTGATCACCTTGTCGGTCGCCAGATTGACCGGTTCAGCGGTCAGCACGATGCGGTGCGGCCGCTTGTCGTCGCGCATCGAGGCTTCGAGTTCGGTCAGCAGACTGTCCAGATATTCGTCGACCTGCACCGAGCCGACCTGCCGGTTGGTATAGAGCCGGCGGTGCACGCTGGCGATGGCGTTGATACGCATCTGCGTTTCGTGCAGCGCATCGATCGCCACCTGATCCTTGGTCATCGAGGATTGCATGCGGATCAGCGCGCCGACCAGGCCGAGGCTGTTGGCGATGCGGTGATTGACCTCGGCAAGCAGCATTTCGGCAAGATCGCGCTGCTGGCGGATCACCTCTTGCGCCTGCGCCGTCTCGCGGCGAAAACGCGCCCGCTCCAGCGCCTGTTCCAGGGCGGCGGCGAGCAGGTCGAAATAATCGGCCGAGATCCCCTTGAGCATGTAATCGTCGGCGCCGGCCTTGAGCGCCGCGACCGCGATGCTGGTATCATCCGAGCCGGTCGCGTAAATGACCGGCGGATGATTCGGCTGCGCCATGATGCAGGGCAGAATGTCGAGGCCGATCTCGTCAGCCAGGACATGATCGAGCACCACGGCGTCGAAGCCGCCTTCGCCGAGCCTGGCAAGGCCGGCAGCACCGTTCGGCGCCCATTCGACCGAAAAGCCCCGCCGGCTCAGATTCTTCTGCATCAAGAGGGCGAGCCCCTCATCGTCATCGATATAGAGGATGTGGATCAGGGCATCCGCATCGCCGCTAGAATTGCTCATTCCGTCTCCCGGCTTTCTCTCACAGCGACGACCGCCGGTAAGCGTCCGAGTCGTCCGCATGGCAATGTCGTATTGCATTGGCCGCCTGCGGTAAACAGCGGCGCCCTTGTCGCCGGCGGCACAGAGAGAGGATGTCGCGAAACACCGCGCGGCCCGATGGGTTCCGCCGGCGCGTTAATTTTCCCGAAATTTCCGATGACCGGATACTTCGGCCCCTGCCTCAGCCGGCAATTGCAGGAAGCGCAATGACGACATGACGCCGATCGCGCCGACCACGACGAAAGCCCAACGGAAATCGGCAAGCGCGGGATTGTCGGCGCCCCTGACAGCCGAGGCGATATTGAGCACGGCCGCCGCCACCGCGACACCGAGCAGCATCGACGCCTGCTGCAGCATGCTCGACAGTGTCGAGGCGGAGCTGCGCTGTGCCGGGCCGATATCGGCGAAGGCGAGCGTGTTCAGCGCGGTGAATTCCATCGACCGCGACAGGCCGGCGAGGAAAAGCAGCGCATGAATGACAAACCGCGGTGTATCCGGCGACAGGAAACCGCAGGCGGCGATCGAAAGCGCGGCGATCAGCCCATTGAGCACAAGCACCGTGCGGAAGCCGAAGACGCGCAAGAGCGGCGTCGTCACCGTCTTCATGCCGAGATTGCCGAGGAAATAGACGAGCAGATAGGTGCCGGCGGCAATCGAGCTCAGCCCGAAACCGAGCTGGAACAACAGCGGCAGCAGGAACGGCGTCGCATTGATCGCCACCCGGCAGGCCGTGCCCGCCGACAGCGTCGACATCGAGAAGGTCTGGACGCGGAAGGCCGACAGGTCGAGCAGCGGATTGTCGACGGTGAGGAAATGCCGGGTCGCCATCACAGACAGCACGATACCGGCTGCAAGCATGAGCAGGACCGGCAAAAGCCCGCCGTCCCATTTGACCGAAAGCTCCAGGGCGGCGAGCAGAAAGGTCAGACCTGCAGCGCTCAGAACGAAGCCGACGAGATCGAGCCGGCCGGGATCGGTTTCGCGCTGCTCCGGCACGAAGCGCAGCACCAACCCAATACCGAGAATGCCGATCGGAATATTGATGAGAAAGTTCCAGTGCCAGCTGGCATAGGTGGTGATGACGCCGCCGAGCACCGGGCCGACCACAGGTGCGGTCAGCGCCGGCCAGGTGATCAGCGCGATCGCCTGGACGAGCTCGGATTTACGGGCGTTCTTCAGCACGATGATGCGCCCGACCGGCGTCATCAGCGCGCTGCCAGCACCCTGGACGGCGCGCCAAAGCACGAATTCCGTGAGGCTGCCGGAGAGCCCGCAAAACAGCGAGGCCGCGGTGAAGACGGCGATCGACATCAGGAAGATACGGCGCGCGCCGAATCTGTCGCCGAGCCAGCCCGACAGCGGAATGAAGGCGGCCATCGTCAGCATGTAGACGGTGATGCCAATGCTCATCGACACCGGCTGGACGTCAAAGCTTGCCGCCATCTGCGGCAGCGAGGTGGCGACGATCGTGCCGTCGAGGATCTGCATGAAGAAGGAAACGGCAACGACCAGCGCCACGATCTTCGCCTGGCGGCCGCTTGCCGCCTCTTGCTCATTCTCGCTCGTCTCTGCCGTTGCCATCGATCTGCCAATGAAAATTCTGGATACCGCGGCAGGAAAACAGGAAGGAAGCCGATCGGAGATCTGCCGCGCGGGGATACGCGGAAGAGCCGCGCACTGGGTGCATACGCTCGTTACTTCAGGCTGGAAAGGCTAAATCTCGCACTGCGCGGGATATTCCCGGCGCGGCGGGCCGCGTAAGAAAAAGGCCCCGCCGGAGCGAGGCCAAGTTTGAACCGCTCCCGGGAAAACAGGAGCGGCGTGACGTCCATAGCCTGAGGTACGTTGCGCAGCGAGGCCAGATTTCGCTGTATCGGTACGCCTGCGAAGGAAATTTAACGATTCGTCAAAGTATCACTTGCCTCAGTCGTCACGGCGGAAACCGGTTTTTCGCAAAGGCGGTGGACAGCGCCGCTTGCCGGCGGCAAAAAGGCAGGGCGACGCAAACCAACGAACGAGGTCTCAGTCGATGAAACATTTCTTCAATCGCCGGGAAACGATCGTCACCGAAGCCCTGGACGGCCTCCTTCAGACGAGCGCCAAGGGCCGTCTTGCCCGCCTCGACAGCTTTCCCGACATCAAGGTGATCCTGCGCGCCGACTGGGACAAGTCGAAGGTGGCGATCATCTCGGGCGGCGGCGCCGGCCACGAGCCCTCGCATGCCGGCTTCGTCGGCAGGGGCATGCTGACTGCCGCCGTCTCGGGCGAGATCTTCGCCTCGCCGAGCGTCGATGCGGTGCTGACGGCGATCCGGGCGGTGACCGGGCCGAGCGGCGCCCTGCTGATCGTCAAGAATTACACCGGCGACCGCCTGAATTTCGGCCTTGCCGCCGAAAAGGCCCGCGCCGAAGGCTTCGACGTCGAGATGGTCATCGTCGCCGACGATATCGCCCTGCCCGGCATCAACCAGCCGCGCGGCGTCGCCGGCACGCTGTTCGTCCATAAGATCGCGGGCTACCACGCCGAACGAGGTGAAGACCTGAAGACGGTCGCAGCTCGGGCCAGAGGTGCCGCCGGCGATATCGTCTCGCTCGGCATGTCGCTTTCCACCTGCAGCGTGCCCGGCCAGACCCATGAGGATCGTCTCGGCGCCGACGAGGGCGAACTCGGCCTTGGCATCCATGGCGAGCCGGGCGTCGAGCGCATCACGCTGCAGCCGGTCGCCGATATCGTCGCCACCATGTCAGCCCGCCTCTCGGCAACGCTTGGCGATGTCGGCGATCATGCGCTGCTGATCAACAATCTCGGCGCCGTGCCGCCGCTCGAAATGGCGGTCATCGCTCACGCCGTGCTCTCCTCACCGCTTGGCCGCCGCACCCGCCTGATCATCGGCCCGGCACCTGTCATGACCGCGCTCAACATGAACGGCTTCTCGCTGTCGCTGATCCCACTCGATGCCGAGCGTAAGGCGGCGCTGACGGCCGATGTCGAACCGCATGCCTGGATGCCCGCCGTCGAGCGCCATGAGATCGAGATCATTGCCGCGCCGAGGACGGCCAGCCGCAAAGCGGAAGCCGGCGAGAATTCCCATAATCGCCGTCTGATCACCGCACTCTGCGAGCATCTGATTTCGCTGGAAGACGAGCTCAACCGCCTGGACGCCCGCGTCGGCGACGGCGATACCGGCTCGACGGTGGCAACGGGCGCCCGCAGCCTGCTCACTCGCCTCGACACGCTGCCGCTCGACCGGCCGGCGGAAACCCTTGCCGCGATCGGCGATATCCTCGGCACCAGCATGGGCGGATCGAGCGGCGTGCTGCTGTCGATTTTCTTCACCGCGGCGGCCAAGGCGATGGCTGACAAATCGGATATATCGGCAGCGCTTCTCGCCGGCCTCGAGCGGATGACCTTCTACGGCGGAGCCGAAGTCGGTGACCGGACGATGGTCGACGCGCTCTCGCCGGCGCTGCATGCGCTCGCCTCCGGCGATGTCGAAGAAGCCGCAAAAGCGGCGGCATCAGGCGCGGAATCGACGAAGGCGATGACCAGGGCAAGAGCCGGACGTTCCTCCTATGTCGGCGAAAGGGATCTTGCCGATGTCGCCGATCCCGGCGCTGCCGCAGTCGCCGCGGCCTTCGCCGTGGTGGCGAGCCTTTAAACGTCAAGCGCAGCCATCTTCCGCCAGGCGCCGGTGCGATGAGCGCGGCCGTACCGGCGCAGATATTCGCGGTTCATGGCACCGTGAAAAACTGTCCGATCTTGTCGCGGAGAACCGCCTCTTGCTCGGCGCCTCCAGGGGCGTCGAAATGCCCGGCGTCCAGGATGAAGATTTCATTGAACTTCGGCATCGAATTGGCGACGGCGAACTGGCAGGGCGGGGCGACGGCAGGATCGAAAAGCGCCACTGCCGTCAGCATCGGCACCTTGATCCGCCGCGCGGCGGTCGCGGCATCGTAGAAGCTGAGCGTCTCCAGCACATTTCCATGTTCCGCCTGATATTCCTGCACCGATTGCGCGCTGCCGACGCTCGGCAGCGTGAGGCGCAGCGGCTGATGCCCGAAGCTCGGCAGTGCCAGATGGCCGCGATCGATGCGGTCATCATAGGCGATCGCCATCGCCCCGACGCCGCCGCCGAAGCTGATGCCGCTATAGCCGACATGCCGTGAAAGCCAGGGATACAGCGCGGCGAGCGTCGAGACGGCAAGCCAGATATCCTCGACGCGGCCGCCGATGATATAGGAATCCTTCTTGTCGATATCGTGCAGCACATGCCAGGACGGGTTCTGCGAAATCGGCGGATGGGCACTCAGCGACAATCCGCGGCAGCAGGGAAAGATGAGCGCCGTATCCTTCACCGGCAGATCGAAATCCGGTCTGTCCCGTCCGCCGTAACCGTGGCTCACGACAAGGCCGCGCCGCACCTCCCCCTGACGCGGCAGCATCAGCCAGCCGCCGATCCGGAACGCGTCGGTGGAGCGATAGACGAGGTCGAGCACCTGCCAATCGGGATGGGTAAGTTCGCTCCGGGACAGCACCGGCTGCGGATCGACCGTCAGCGCCTTGCGATACCGCGCCTGCCAGAACGCGTCGAAACCATCAGGCTCCTCCGGCGGCTCGATCGCCAGCAGGTCTTCGAGCTGCATGCCGTAGGTGGGGTCGAAATCAAAGGGATGTGTCGTCGGAATACTCATTCGGGCTTTGTCCCGTGAAACGGCCGGCCGCGCAAGACATGCTATCTTGACGGTCAAACCGACGGCGAAATGGCCTCGCGCCGCATGCGCGCCTACATACTGAACGCCGCCGCCTCGCTCAGCCGTTCCCTCGAAGTCGGCGAGCTGGTGTGTTTTCCCCTAGGGAAGCGGGCAGTGGTATTTATAGTGAACCAAAGTCATCATCAGCTCGTCGCCGGTCGCTTCGCGTATGCCGGGATTCTCTTCCAGGAACGTGCAGAGCGTATTGCCGATCGCTTCCGCCGTGATTCCCTCGGGGATACAGACGTTGACGCCAACGGCAATTGCAAAATGCGCCGAGTTCACCATCCTGCTGGGTCGGGGAGCGGCTTCGGTAAAAATGCGACGGGCGAGATACTCGTCACTATTCCATTTGTCCAACCAACCGGCAACATATCCGACGACAAACTGCCGGGATCCGCTGCAATCAGAATAAAGCATGTTGCCGCTGGATAGTCCGGCGGGAATCTTTGCTGAAACCGTTGCCAACAGCGTGGCGATAAGAATCCCCGACATCACAGCTCCCTAGCTCTCGATGGCGCGGAGCTTCGATCGGGAAAGTGTCGGAAATGAGCTTCAAAAGTGTTATCCTTTTGCCGCATTCAAAAGTTGAAATTAGCTGCAACTTGTGTGCTTGCGAGGTCGACAAAACACCGCTGAGGGGGAGACGGCCCGGCCCTCTCCTTCGGTGCCTGTCACAGGAATCCAGCCACCGCGTGTCCACGCGCTGATTGAACTTACGACACTCCCGCTCGAAGGAGATTTCGAGTTCGAGAATGGTCGGCTCCCGGAGGCTCCTGGTGAGAAAATTGATGAACGGCCCGGTCTGCTTTCGCCTGACCGGCCGACAGTGCCCGGGCGTACCGGCTCCTGAAAGTAAAACTTCGGCAATGATCAGGTTTCCCAGCTTTCTTGCCGTTGCGCATACAGCCGCTCTCAGCTACATCATCCCCGTCAATGGCCGGGTCACCCGGCCACGTAAGCGTTAACGTCACTCAACGCGTATGATCGAACGGCTTTGCGGCTTCGATCTGCGCGACTGTGTCCTGCGGATCGAGCTCCAAAAGCTCCTGAGGACACATGGATAACAATCAATTCAAAGAGCAGACTTCACCGGCCCCCGGCATCGAGCGGGTGCGCCACGAGACGCGCCGGCGCGCACTGACGGTTGAAAGCGTCGTCGATATCACCCCCGGCATGCGCCGCATCACCCTGACCGGCGACGATCTTGCCGATTTCACCAGCCTTGCGCCCGACGATCATATCAAGATCTTCGTTCCCGCCACCGATGGCGGGGAAGAGCGCCGGGATTATACGCCGCGCCGTTATGACAATGCCGAGCGGAGATTGACCATCGACTTCGCCCTGCATGAGGCAGGCCCGGTGACCCAATGGGCGATCGGCGCAGGCCTCGGCGACAGACTTGAGATCGGCGGGCCAAGAGGCTCCGCCGTGGTCTCGAAGGCAGTGACGAGGTGGCTGCTGATCGGCGACGAAACGGCGCTGCCGGCGATCGGCCGCCGGATCGAGGAGAGTGCGGCCGGAACGGTCATCACAGCGATCGCCGCCGTCAGCGGCCCGCAGGACGAGCAGACCTTCGACACCCGCGCCGACCTTGACGTCCATTGGGCGCACCGGCCTCTCTCTGAGGCAACCGATGCCGCGGCACTCCTGAAACTGCTGCGTACGGTCGATATCCAGCCGGAAACATTCATCTGGGTCGCGGCGGAAGCCGCGGTGACGCGCGATATCCGTGCCTATCTTTTGACGGAACGGGGCTACCCGCTGAGCTGGATCAAGGCAGCCGGCTACTGGGTGTTCGGCAAGGCCGATACGACGGAGAAGTTCGGCTAACCCACGCCGACGCTGGCCGCCGCTGCGGAAGCTGGGGCGACGGCCGGACACGCCGTTCGAAAATAGCTCAAGGCTCATTGCGATTTAATCGGATGCGATGTATATGTCCTGGCAACCAGAGCCTTCATAGGAATCCCCATGCCCAGCTCCAAAACAGCGAAACAGTCCGTGCCTGTGTCCGCTGCCCCAGGCACGGACGGCAGGAAGCTTTCGAATTTCCTGTGTTTTGCGGTCTATTCGGCCAACCTCGCCTTCGGCCGGGCCTACAAGCCGATCCTGGACGCGCTCGGCCTGACCTACACCCAGTATATCGCCATGGTGGCCCTCTCGGAGCAGGACGACCAGACGGTCAGCATGCTGGGGGAAAAGCTGTTTCTCGAATCCAACACGCTGACGCCCATTCTCAAGAAGCTGGAGACCGTCGGTTTTATCACCCGCCATCGTGATCCCGCCGACGAACGCCAGGTGCGTGTCAGCCTGACGCCGGCGGGACGCGCAATTCTCGAAACCAATCCCGGCTCCTCCCTGACCGAGGCTACCGGCCTCGGCGACGATTTCCCCATCGTACAGAAATCGGTGACGCGGCTGCGCGACAACCTGTTGCGGGCGCAGGCCGAACCGGAAAAATCGTGATCGCGGCCCATTTCGGCACTCGGTGACATGCCCGAGATCGCAATCGGCGCATTGATTGGGAAGGGGGCCGTTCTTCTCGCAAGGCGAAGCTCGGAGCGCAGGACCCACCCGGATCGATGGAGCCTGCCGGGCGGTCATGTCGAAGACGGCGAAGATGCCGAGACGGCAATGCGCCGGGAATTGCTGGAAGAAATCGGCGTGACGCCGCAGCGCTGGCTATTTACCGGAAAATTCATTTCGGAAAGCCCGCCCGGGTCATTCGCCACCTTCCATGTCTATCACGTCGACCGATGGCACGGCTCTCCGCGACTTATCGGTGACGAACACACCGGGCTCAGATGGTTTACTGCCGCCGAGATCGAATGCGAAACCGAGCTGGCGCCGCCGCAACTTGTTGAAATGCTCCTAAACCTGCTCAGGCCGAAAACGAGCCAACAGGCATGGTGATCGAGCAGACGTGGCGCTGCCTTAGCCTATAGCGCCAGTTGCGGGACCACCTCCCGACGTGCGCCCTCCTCCATCATCTCGGCCGCCCTGGCATAACCGCCGCCCATTCCGTCGAGGAAATGCAGGTGTGAATCCGGCCGGCCCGACGGCAGGAGGCAGGTCATCAGCGCATGCGACTGCCGGTGCAGCCCGAAATCAATCTCGCCGCGCGCTCGTGCCGCAACGAGGATGGCTTCGACGGCGTCGATCTGGTCCGGCGCGCAGTCGAGCGTCAGCCGTAGCCCGTCGTCGAACTTGCGGAAATCGGAATTGGAGGCGACCTCCGACCAGCGTTTTGCGCTGACCAGCTTCGCACTCCCCCTGGCTATCGCCGTCTCTCCAAAAAACGGACGGGACCGGCGCGGCGCGGCATCGAAAACCGCAAGCACGCGCTTCGCCAGCGCCGCAAAGACCTCCGGGCGCGTCTGGTCGCGAGGCTCGACCAACAACGACAGGATCTCGCCGCGCTGGCTCGGGAACGGCGCCCAATCGCAGCTCAAGCCCGTCAGGTCAGGCCGCATCGCATAACGGCCGGGCTTCACCAGAAAGCGGCCGCTCTTGATCTGCTGTTCCGCCCATTTGAGCCCACCGCCGGCAAACATCGCATAGGTCGCGCTCTCGGAAGCGGCATAGCGCGCGATCCTGACATCGCGCCCGTTCGCGCGGATTTCACCGACCGTGACGAGCCCGACGCGCAGGTCGAGATGAAGATCGGTTCTGGCGAAGCCCGCGACATCACGCAAGGCCGAGGTCGCGGCCATGATGCCATTCGCCGGCAAGGCGAAGGCTGCTCCGTCTCCGCGAAACACGAAGGGAAAGTCGAACGAACCCCAGGCATTGCCGAGGGCGGCGATGATCGATGCGCCTGCATAATTGACGTCTTCATAGCGCCCCGCGCGGATCGCCGCGGTCGAGTTGAAGACGTCGGTAATGCCGATCAGCCAATCGTCGGGCAGCGGCTCGTAGACCTCGGGATCGAGCACCAGAGAAAACTCATCATAGGCCCGGCGCGGCGCCGCGTGGCTGTTGATCATGGCACTTTCTCCGGATCGGCAGGGGTTGCTGCCAGTTCAGAAACGGGTCTGCCGCCGATCGGCAGACCCCCGCTTGAAGATGACGGCACGAGGCCGGCCCTCCCGCTCAGATAAGCTTGGTTTCGACGTCGATATTGCCGTGGACCGCCTTGGAATAAGGGCAGATGCCATGGGCCGCCTCGATCAGCTCCTGTGCGATCGCGCGATCGATGCCTGCCAGGCTGACATTGAGCCGTGCACGCAGGAAGTATGAGCCGTTATCGCCATTGAGCGTAATCTCGGCATCGACCTCGGGACCGGCAGGCAGCGTGATCTTCCGTTGCGCGGCGGCGAGTTCGATGGCGCCGATATAACAGGCCGACCAGGCGGCGCCGAACAGGTTTTCGGCCGCCGGATGCGGTTGTGGCAGCTTGATGTCGAGCGTGCCGTCGCTGCTGCGTGCATAGCCGTTGCGGCCGCCGACGATGTGGGTTTTGCCGGCGAAAAGAAGCTTCTCAGTCATTGTCGTATCCTTTGGTTTGATCACTGTTTATCGCATCCGCTTAAATCGGACGCGCTCTAATACGCCGCAGCGAATTTGCTGTCAACAACATTCCGATTTAATCGGATACGATTTATTTACTTGCAGACGGCAGACGTCCGGGGCGGGCCTGCAGCCAGGCTCGACCGGTTGCGCATAGTCACATCTTGTCCGGGAACGAAGCTCCCTATAGGCTCGCCTTTGAGCCGAGGCTTCACGAGGCAGGTGGAGAGTTCAGATGTCCTCCATAACCGAAGGCAATGCGGCACAATATGGCGACAGCCGCAAGCTCACCGCCCGCGCCAGGCTTCATACCGAATACACCATCGCCGAAACGGGCTGGTTTCCGTGGGTTGCAGCGCGGCTGCCTTTGAAACCGGCAGATCGCGTCCTCGACGTCAGCTGCGGGCCGGCATGGTTCTGGGCGGCAACGGCGGGTCTGCTGCCGGAGAATCTGCACCTGACGCTCGCTGACCTTTCGTCAGGCATGGTCGACGACGCAGTGGCACGCTGCAGCGCACTGCCCTTCGCCTCCGTTCGAGGCTGCCAGGCCGATGCCGCGGCACTCCCCTTCGAAGACGGCGCCTTCGATTTCGTGATCGCCATGCATATGCTCTATCACCTGCCCGATCCGGCCGCCGGCATCGCGGAGATGGCGAGGGTGCTGAAACCGGGCGGCTTTCTCGCGGTCACGACCAACGGCATCGGCAACATGCGCGAGATCTATCGGCTGACGACCGTCTTCGGCAGCGCGCCGACCGACCCGGCCGCCGCCGCCTTTGGATATGACGCCGCCGAGCAGATGATGCGGACGCAATTCGGTAGCGTCGCCATATCGCAGTATCCGGCAAGCATGCGGATCACCGAGCCCGAGGATGTCTTTCTGGCGCTGACTTCCTATCCGCCCGGCGAAGGCGCCGACGAGCCTGAACTCAGTCACTTCCGCCAGGCCATCGCCGATGCCTTCAGGCAAGGCAGCGGTGCGCTCGATGTCAGCAAAGAGACAGGGCTGTTCCTCAGCAGGAAGCCGGCCTGATCGGATCGCCGCCTTTCAGGATCGCGGCCGGCCGAGATCCTCGAGATGCAGACACTGGCGGTGAGCGCGAAGAATTCCCGGCGTCGCCGATCACGTAACAATCGCCTCCACATCTGAATGCATGCCGAGGAAGAAATCGACGAGAGGACGCGGCGCCTGGGCGTTGAAGCAGCGATTGAGGCCCGCGGCCGATTCCTGAGCGGCGCTTTCGCTGCGGGGAAACATGGCGGCCTCGTAGCAGGCGAGCGCCGCCTCGATATCGTCGCCGTCAGCGATGATGGCCTGGGCCAGATCCGCGCCGTCGCGCATGGCGAGATTGGCTCCCTCACCGGCAAAGGGCGACATAAGATGTGCGGCATCGCCGATCAGGGTGACACCGGCCCTGCGGCCCCAGCGATGGCCGACGGGCAAAGCAAAGAGCGGCCTCGCGACTAAAGGCTTCTCGCTTCTGGCGATGAGATCGACGAGCGACCGATCCCAGTCGCCGAAACGTTTCAACACGTCTTCGAACAAGCCTCCGGCCTCCGACATGATCTCGGCCGACCATTCGGCCGGCGCCTCGAAAGCGGCGTAGCTGCAGATCACATCGCCCGGCTCGCGATGGGCCAGGATGCCTTTGTGCTCGGAAACCGCCATCATCGTCCCCTTCCCGACGATCTCGGCCTGTTCTGGAAACCGCGAGGACACTTCCGTCAGCCGCGCTTCCGCAAAGGACAGGCCGGTATAGACCGGCCGGATATCGGTCAGCAGCGGCCGAACCTTCGACCAGGCGCCATCGGCGCCGATCAGCGTATTCACCCTGACCGACCGCCGGTCCGCAAAGGTGATGATGTAACCGCCGTCCATCGCGGCGGCGACCTCGGTGGCGCGATGTCCCCACTGGATGATCCCTTCGGGCAATGACGCGATCAGCATGGCTCGCAATTGACCGCGCTCGACCTCCGGACGCAGATCGTTGCCGGCCTCGGCAAGGTACACCCTGCCGGTCTTGTCGAGCACGCGGAGCGCATCGCCGCCCTTGAGCACGATCCGACGGAACTCATCGTAAAGGCCGGCGGCCTCAAGCGCCATCTGGCCGGTCTCCACGTGCATGTCGAGCATGCCGCCCTGATGACGCGCTGATGCGGAAGCCTCGCTTTCGAAGATCCGCACATCGACCCCGTTGATATGCAGGATGCGGGCGAGAACGAGCCCGCCGAGGCCGGCGCCAAGAATAGTGATCATGGCTTCGTCTCCGCCCGTCGTGTCGCCAGAATGCCGTTAATCAGCACGTCGAAGCCCCATTCCAGCCGGTCGCCGCCGCCCGAGAACAGGCCTGCGCCGAGCCGCGAGATGTTCGGCAGGATCTCGGCGTTGGCGGTTTCGATCGCCGCGGTCAGTGAGGAAAAATCCGAGGGTGAGCGCGAGGATGCTTTCCAGGCCGCCTTCTCGGCTGCCTGCGCCGTCGCAAACAGCAGCAGCAGGTCGACTGCCCATGCCGTCTCGGCATCCGGCACGTCGCCCTCCTTCAGGAGCGTCAGGATCTTCTCCACCAGCACCAGATAATTCGCTCCGCTCGGCATGGTCGACATCGCCATGCGCGCCAGTTCCGGATGCTCGAAAAGCACGGACATGTAACTCCGGAGCGTGCCCTTCAGCCGGCCGCGCCAGTCCGACGGCGAAGAAGGCGCGGCAATCTCGGCAAGCAGCGCGTCGAGGATCTCGGCATGAAGGTCCTCCGTGTCGCGGATATAGACGTAAAGCGAGGCGGGCCCGGTATCGAGCACCGCGGCCACCCGCCGCATGGTGATCTTCTCCAGCCCCTCCTCGTGGAAAAGCGCCAGCGCCGCCGCAATGATCCGCTCGCGGCTCAAAGCCGGCTTGCTCGGCCTCTCCCGCCGGCTCTTCGGTTGTCGTGCCATACACTCTTGCTCCATGACGAACATGATCTTAACGAACATGTTCGTCGTGGAGAGTCAAGAGCAACCTTCCTTGGCGAGAAGCCGGCGACTATCGAACCATGGTGCTGATATCGAAAGGCAAGCGGCATGTTGCCGCTGCGGCAGGCAGCGCTCCGGTCAGACCTTCTCTTTCTTCTTGACCTTTTCCTTCGGCTCGACCGGCGCATCCGGCGTCGGCGCCAGAAGCTTGCGCAGCGATGCGATCTTGTCCTTCACCAGTGGCCGGAAGCGCGTCGCGCGATAGGGCATGTCGGCCGCACCGTAACCCTCCGGCCCGTCGTCATTGCCGCGATGGATTTCCGCGAGCTTCACCCCGATGAACGTGCCGTCGACATAATGGGTGTATTCGCCCACCCAACGGATCGTATAGATCTCGCCTTTGCGAATGAGCTGGTCGATGCTGACATGCTTGAAGGTGTCGTTGATGCAGACGACCTTCTGGCCGACATGGAAATCATAGCTCATGGATCCAACTCTCAAACGGCAATCCGCTCCACCGATCTATAGCGCGCTGGACCGCAGGGATGAACCATTTTCTGCCAGCGGGCTTATTTGCCGCGACAACAGCCGCACCCGCGCCGCACGGTTCAAGGCAAAGCATATCAGTCGCAATAGACCTTGCCGCTCTTGCGCGAGCGAAGGTCGAAGTGGAAGTGGTTCCAGTGTTCGGGGTTGCTGCCCGGCCCGAGCACCGTATTGAAGTAACGGCAGCTATCGGTGCGCACCGCCTTCAGGAGCCGACCCTCGCGCAGCGAAAACAGCCCCTTCTTGCGCACGTCGATCTCGTGGCCGTTCTTCAGCACGAACTTGCCGACGTCGATGGCGTTGCCGCGGGCGTGTTCCGACATCGGATTGTATCGCTGCCGGCTGTTGTTCATGCGACGGCAGGAATAGCCTCCGAGCGGCTGGATCGTTCTGATGCCGCTCCAGTAGCGGTAGCGGGCAGACGGCGCCAGCTCGTTCTTCACCCATTTGGCGAAGGCGAGCGTCACCTGGCAGTTCAGCGTCACCGCCGGCTTGACGCCGATATTGCCGGAAAGCCCCTTCAGCGATACCGGATACGGCACCTGGCAGGCCGGCCCGTTCGAGATCGGCGGCTTCTCGTCGAAGAGCACACCCATGCGCTTCAGCTCGCGCCGGCAGGCAAGCTCGGAGGCCGGCATGACGCTCGGATCGACGGGGGCTGCCGGCTCGCTCATCATCGGATTGTTCGGCCGCAGCATCGCGACCTCTTCGCTTTCGTCCTCTTCCGGAACGCGTGCCGGCGCCACCACAGGGCTGCCGTCGTTCCAGGCGGGCGCCCGGCTCATTTGCGCCTGTGCCGCCGGCTGCGGCATCGCCTGCGGCGTGGACTGGTTCAGCTGGGTCGGATTATCGGTGCCGATGCCGTCGACGACGGGCTCGGTGGCGTTGCCCTCGGCGATCTGCTGCTGCTGCTCCTGCGCCAACCCGATGACGGGTTCAGCCCCGAGTTCGTCATCCATATTGACGCCGCCGGGAGGGATCGCAAGGTTCTTCGTGCCGCCCCAATTGCTGCTCGGCTGGCCCGCCGCCGACGCCTCATCGCTGTCGATCATCGGCAGTTTGCGCCCGTTCTGCGCCGCTGGTGCGGCGTGACCAGTGCCGGCAAGGTTCGGCGTGTCGAGATAATCGACGGAACCTTGGCTGTTGCCGACCGGCGCATTGGAGACGGGATAGGAGGCCTGGCTTTCCACGGGCGCCATCCGCACCGCAGGCGCCATCCGCGCCGCCCCTCGCGACGGCGAGATCGAGCTGACCCTGGTTCCGCTGTCGACATTGGCCGGCGGCACCAGCCCATCGCTGATCGAACAGGTCGTCAGCGCCACCGAGAGCAGCAAGGGCAAAAGGGATCGCCGAGGAAAGGAAACAAACGCCATACTCTTATCGCTTCCGCAGGCCGACTGGGCAGTGACAGAAAAAACTCACTCCAATTTTAATTAAAAACGGTGAACGAAAACTTACCCGCACAATCTGAACGCGACGGAGATGAAAAAGGCCGCTTTCGCGGCCTTTGATCTGTCGTTTAACTCACGCTGCCCGTGTGTACCGGGCTCCAGGCGATTGCCCTGCCCCGCGCAGCCGGAAACTCGAAAGCAGCGTCTTCAGCTGGGTGCTCTCGTCGGCAAGCGTGCGGCTTGCCGCCGTCGTCTCCTCGACCATCGCGGCGTTCTGCTGCGTCATCTGATCCATATGGTTGACGGAACCGTTGATCTCGTTCAGTCCGGTCGACTGTTCGCGTGCCGCCGTCGCGATCGACGCGACGTGATCGTTGACCTGGTTGACCAGCGCCTCGATCTCCAGCAGCGCCTCGCCCGTCGACCGCACCAGTGCCACCCCGCCCTCGACTTCCGTCGCCGACCGGCTGATCAGTTCCTTGATCTCCTTGGCCGCATTGGCCGAACGCTGGGCGAGTTCGCGAACTTCCTGCGCGACGACGGCAAAGCCGCGGCCCGCCTCGCCCGCCCGCGCCGCCTCGACGCCGGCATTCAGCGCCAGCAGGTTCGTCTGGAAGGCGATCTCGTCGATAACCGAGATGATCTGGTTGATCCGGCTCGAGGATTCCTCGATCCGGCCCATCGCCGTCACCGCATTGCGGACGATATCGCCGGAGCGTCCGGCGCTCGCCTTGGTTTCGGCCACCATCTCGCGCGCCTCGTTCGCCCGCTCGGACGCGGTCTTGACCGTGGCGGTGATCTCGTCGAGCGCCGCCGCCGTCTCTTCAAGGGCGGCCGCCTGCTGTTCCGTCCGCTTCGACAGATTGCCGGTCGCTTCGCTGATATCGGAAGCGCTGTCGTTGACGACACGGCTCGATTCGGCGATCGCGTGGATGACGCCGTTCAGCGCATCGACGGCGGCGTTGAAATCGCCTCTCAGCTTGGCGTAGTCCTCGCCGATGTCGCCGATCGCAACCGTCAGGTCGCCGCCGGCGAGCTTCTCCAGGCCGACGCCGAGCGCCTGCATCGCAAGCGTCTGCCGCTCGGAAGCCGAACGCAGGCTTGCCTCGTTGCCGCGGCGCTCGTCTTCGATCTGCCGCTGCCTCTCGTCTTCCCGGCCGCGCAGCGCGCTGCGCTCGTCGACGGAATCACGCAGCACCAGAAGCGCCTTGGCCATCTGGCCGATTTCGTCGCGACGATCGCTGCCGGCGATTTCCACCGATGCTTCTTCGGCGGCGATCGCGTTCATCGCCGTCTTCAGCCGGGCGATCGGCACGGTGACGCTGCGCACGATGGCATAGGCGATGGCAATCGTGGCGGCCGCACCGAGCAGGCAGAGCACCGCCGCCCAGATCGCATTCTGGCGATAGAGGGCGGCAAGGTCGTCGGCATAGACGCCGGTGCCGACGATCCAGCCCCAGGGCTCGAAGCCGGCGACATAGGAATATTTCAGCACCGGCTCGTCGGCGCCCGGCTTCGGCCAGTAATAGTCAACGAAGCCCTTGCCGTCCTTCTTCACCTTGTTGACGAATTCGACGAACAGGAACTTGCCGTTCGGATCCTTCATCTGCGAAATGTCGGTACCATTCAGCGCCGGCTTGATCGGATGCATCACCATTGTGGGATGCATGTCGTTGATCCAGAAGTAGCCATCGGCGCCGTAGCGCATCGCGCCGATCACGTCCTTGGCGGCCGCCTGAGCCTGCTCGCGGGTCATGGTGCCCGCCTGCTCCATCTTGTAATATTTGTCGAAGATGCCGATCGCCGTCGCCTCCATCTTCTCCAGCCCCGCCTTCCGCTCCGCTTGCAGCTCGGAATAGGAATAGTTCAGAAAGAACACCATCGTTGCCGTGAGCACCGCAAGGGTGAAGCCGACGAGGCAGTAAAGGCGGGTGGAAATCTTGATGTTGCGCATGAGGTTCCCGGCGATTCTTCTATGTGAATTCGCGCACATACTGAAGCAGCGGAATTACTGGAGCGTAAAGTTTAATGAGAAGATGATTAAATAACGTAAGGTGAGGCCTGGGCGACCGAAATCAAAGGCTTGAAATCGAATGAAATTTCAAACCACAACGGCTGCAACATTTTTCCGCCAGCTGCCTGCAACGCCCTCTTATACCGTCTTTTACAGCCCATGGCCTTTGCACTAGGGTGCTCTGAAGGAATCGTCGGCCGATGCCGCACCATATGGAGACCCCTCAATGACCGACACTGCCAAGCCGAGAGGCGACCTGACGCTGCGCACGCTCGCCATGCCGGGTGATGCCAACCCGGCCGGCGATATCTTCGGCGGCTGGGTTATGGCGCAGATGGACCTTGCATCGGGCATCCGCGCCGCCGAGCGTGCCAAGGGCCGTGTCGTCACCGCCGCCGTCAAGGAGATGGCTTTCGAGCTGCCGGTCAAGATCGGCGATACGCTGTCTGTCTATACCGATATCGAACGCGTCGGCCGCACCTCGATCACTCTGATCGTCGAAGCCTGGGCGCATCGCGCCCGCTACGCCAAGATGGAAAAGGTCACTGCCGCCACCTTCATCATGGTGGCGCTCGACGAAGAGGGCAAACCGAAGATTGTCCCCGCGGAGTGACAAGTTAGGCCGGGGCACAAGGGATGGAAACGGTCAGCTCGCCGGAGGTCTTCCTTCACATCAAGGCGGTGATGGGGTGAGACGCGGTCCCGCAAAGCGGGAGCAATCGATCCAGTGAATCGATTGCAGCGTCGAACGCCCTGAGCCAAGCGAAGGGCCGGGCAGCCGCTTGCTCCACAAACCTGCGTCCCAAGTTTGCGCCATCTCTCCAGCTTCATCCTGAGGCGTCCCGCAGGGGCCTCGAAGGACAATGCTGACCACCGCTTCGCCAAATGCCAAGGCTGGCGTGGCGGCAAGCCACCCGCCCCCGTGGTTCGAGACGGGCCTTCGGGCCTCCTCACCATGAGGGCTGGTCGGTGTGCCGTACCGCCCACTCAAACCTTCAAAAATTGCGACCCCTTATCGAACCCCAGCCCCGGAAAGATCTTCCCAGTCAGATCGTCCGCGCCGACGTCGAACTGCCGATAGAGCATCGCAGCCGCTACCTCGCGCACATCCGTCGTCGGCATCAGGTCGCGGTCGTCGAGCAGTTGACCGTCGCCGAGCCCGGGCCACTTGCCGAGGATGCGGCCGCCGGATAACGCGCCGCCGGCAAGGAGGGCGCAGCCGCCGGTGCCGTGGTCGGTGCCGGCGGAGCCGTTCTGGCGGGCAGTGCGGCCGAATTCAGTCATCGCCAGCACCACCGTCTTTGCCCAGATCTCCGGCCCGAGCGTCGCCTTCAGCGTGTTGATCGCCTGCGCCAGATCCTGTGCCGGCCGCTTGAACTGGCTGGCCTGGCCGATATGCGTATCCCAGCCGGTGATCGAGAAACTGGCGATGCGGTAATCGCCTTTCAGCATGTTGGCGGCAAGCGCCGCCACATCGGCAACCTTCTCGCCGCGCTGGCCGTCCGGCTCGATCGTCATCGCAGCAGTATCGGCCCGCGTCGCCTCGGCAAGCGCTGCGGCAAACGGCGGATCGCCGGCATAAAGCCGCGCCAGGAACTGCATCTCGTCACGCGCTGGCGCCAGATTGGAATCCGACGCCCAGACATCGACGTCGTTCGGCCCGGAGAGGATCAGCTCGGTCGAGGTGTTGACGTCGATCGCCTTGCGCGCATCCGAGCGCGGAATGACTGCGAGCGCCCGGTTCAGCCAGCCGGTCTTTTCCTCGGCGACATGTTCACCGCCCGATTCCAGCATATCCTGACCGTCGAAATGGCTGCGCTGATCGCGATAGGGTGTCGACACCGCATGCACGAAGGCGAGCTCGCGGCTCTTCCAAAGCGGCATCAGATCGGCGGCTGCAGGATTGAGGCCGAAATGCCCGTCGAGATCGAGAAGCCCGGTATCGGGCGTCAGCGCCAGCGTCGGCCTAAGTGCGGCAAAACCGGCATCGCCATAGGGCTGCACCAGATCCAGCCCGTCCATTGCGCCGCGCAGCACGATGGTGACGAAACGCTTGTCACCGGGCATCGCCGCGAAAGTGACCGGCGTGAAGACAGGAGCGGCGGCGAGACAGCAGGCCGAGGTCAGAAAGCCGCGGCGGGAAAGCGAGATCCGGTTCATCGACAGCGTCATGGGCGGGCCTCCTGAGCAGGTTCCGAAGGTGTGCAGCGGTTTTCCGGTCAGAACCTGCGACAAAACAAATGAGCTAAGCAGACGAAGCGTTGGCTTGCCAACGAAAGTCTGCTTAGCGGCGATTGAATTCGGGCGACGCCAGTACCAGCGTCAAGCCGCTGATCTTGTTCGGGGCCTGCGACACCACCCGGATCGTCTCGTCGCGGGCGGCATCGGCTAGCGTCGATTTCAGGAATTCGCGCGGATCCTCGTCGCGGCCGAACTGCGCAGAAGCGCGTCTTGCCCAAGCCAGCCGCTCGGCGAGCTGGCTGCCTGTGATCCAGGCGGAAAAACCTTCCTCGAAGCCGGCCGGGCTCGGCGGCAGCCAGGTCGGCTGTCCCATGCGCTTAAGCGCACCCTGCCCCAGCGCCCGCGCCGTCCGGAAGGCCTTGAGACGCTTATCCCTCCCTTCGCCGGCAGGATCCGTCGTCACAGGCGATCCGGCCATGCCAGGCGTATTCGCCGCCATGTCGCCCTCCTCAGTGCCCTGCTGGTTGGCCGCCAGGAAACTGCCGACGACGCCGTTGACCGGTCCCGCATTCAGCGCCCTCAGACCGGCAACGAGATAGTCGAAGGGCTGTCGCGCCTTGGCGCCTTCGTTCTGCCAGGCGGCGGGATGGTCGAGCATGGCGGTGTAGACGGCGGTGAGATCACCATCCGTCTTCTTCCAGACGGTCGCCATGTCGGACAGCATGCCCTCATCGGGCTGGTCGGAGACGAAATGCACTGCCAGCTTGCGGCTGATATGCGCCGCCGTTTTCGGATGGACGGAAAGATCGTCGAGCATATCGAGATAATCGTCGCGTGAACGCTTGCGCCCGCCATAGCTGACGCCGAGCACCTCATGCACGCCGGGCTCGGAAATATTCGGCCGGAAGGCGATGTCCATTTCCTTGCGGTCGATGGTGAGCCCCGTCAGCACCATGGCCGCCGCCGTCACATCCGCCTGGCTGTAGCCGCTGCCGGCACCGAGCGTGTGCAGCTCCAGCAGTTCGCGGCCGAGATTTTCGTTCAGCCCTTTGTTGCGCTTGATGCCGCCGGCCGAATCCGGCCCGAGCGAATCCGCCTGGTCGAGATAGATCAGCATGGCCGGATGGGCCGTGGCGCTGCGCAGCAGATCACCGAACTTACCCGACATGAACGGCCGGATCGCCTCGGCCTCATAGAGCGGCACGATGAGGCGCATCGACAGGCTCTTATTGGCGCTGGTGGAGAAATGATCGGTCCAGAAGGTCGCCAGCCGCTCGTAGAAACCGTATGGCGACAGCACCGCCTGCATCAGCCGCAGGTTCGCATCGTGCTGGAATTGCTGCTGCGCTTGCCGCTGTACGCCCTTGCGCATCTCGCGCCGCGCCGTATCGTCGGTCACCGTCTTGGCGTCCTGGCGGATCTGCTTCAGCTGTGCCTGCAGGCTGAGGATCGCGCGATGGCGCGTCTCGGGACCGCCGAGCGGAAAATCCGGCGTCGCCGCCGCCCCCTTGCTGAGCTGACCGATCAGCTCATCCTTGCTGCTGGGCGGCGCCTCGCCCGGCCGGAAACCATAGCCGAACCGGATCGCCGCCATCGTCGGGAAAGAGAGGCTCATGGTCGGTCACTTCCTGATCAATGGATGGTGACAGGCTGCCAGCCGATTGCGACGCCAATCTGTAGGAAATGTGGCGATACCTAGACATGGACGATTTGTAATCTGTTGAAAAAACTACAATTTACGCCCGAAAGATGAAGGATGCTCCGATTGCGATCAGCGCAAAGCCGATCGCATGGTTCCAGGTCAGGTTCTCGCCGAGCCAGAAGATCGAGAAACCGGCAAAGACAAGCAGCGTGATCACCTCCTGCATCGTCTTCAGCTGCGCCGTCGTATAGACCGCCGAACCGATACGGTTGGCCGGCACCGCCAGGCAATATTCGAAGAAGGCGATGCCCCAGCTGACGATGATGGCCAGGAAGATGGCGCTGCTCTTGTGCTTGAGGTGGCCATACCAGGCGAAGGTCATGAAGATGTTGGAGGCAAACAGCATGACGACAGGCCAGAGGGCGGCGGGAGAAAAGGACATGGAGTAACTCGGGCTGTGGAGGGGACAGGACTGATCCGGCGAGATACCGGCGGGCTTTACCTAGCACGCCGCCATTCGACGGCAAGCCCCCCAGACCCGGACCGATCGTCTCACGTTGCCAAGACGAGGCGGATCTTGGGGAATGCAAAACACTGTATTAGTCGCCGGGTTATTTGTACTGCTGGATCGATTCAACCCGCCGTAGAGAGGACTATATGGCTGCCATGCAGCAACCCATCTCTTTGCCATCACGTTATTTCTGGCGGCGCTTCGTGGCCTTTGCCCTCGACCTTTTCATCTTTCAGGCTGCTATTCTCATATCCGTCCATTGCATTTCAACGGCCTTCTCCCTGGACCTCCGCTTCGCCCGGTGGACGTCCATGGAGTGCACAGAGAAAGTGCCCGGTCAGCTTGCAAAGCGAATTGAGACCGGCTGGCCATTGAAGCCTAACGAATTGCGCACCAACGAGATCTGCGAAGTGCGTCAATTTCCTTTCGGACGGCAGAGATATCTGCGGACAACCGTTCTGATCGAACCATGGGACTACGTGACACCAACTCAAGTGCTGACCATCCCCGTGGACACAGACGACAATCCGGTAACGAGAACCACGCCTTCTTACTCCAACCTGATATCAGGCATCGGCAACACCGTGTTGATCGCGCTGGCTTTCGCCTGCTTTTCCGCGAAGGGCCGCCGCACTTTCGGAAAGGCGGTTTTCTTTCTCAGGGTAACCTCGGTCGATGGCAAAGGCCCCGACTTCGTCACCGCGTTGAAACGCGAAATCCTGAAGTTCAGCCCGAACGTGCTTTTCAGTGCCGCTGCTTTCGCAAGCTCGCTGTTTCCGGCCTATCCGACGGAAGACTTCGACGCTTTGCTTGCCATATTCCACGACGGATATGCGCCTTCAGACACCACCATGATTTGGCTCTACGGCATCTGGACGGTCACGATCATGGCCTGGTGGCTCCTGCCGTTCGCCGAGTGGAAAGGAGAGGTCCTTTATGATCGCATCTGCGCCTGCAAAGTCATGACGACCCTGGAGGCCAAGGGCACATTTTCAAGCACGGTATTCAGCAGCGAATAGGAAGCCGCGCCTTTGACGCAGAGGCCGAAGCCTCGAAGCAAGCCGCAACGCTGCTTCTTGCCTCCATCTGACGCCCAGCACTTGCCTCGTCCTTCGAGGCCCCTGCGGGACACCTCGGGATGAGTCTCTTCGAAGCGATGGCGCATGCTGGCTATCTCGCAGTCTTTAAACCGCTACGCCTAGCCGCCCGCCACTCTACCCCGGCACGCCCACGCCACCGACGCAAACGACCGCGGCCCATCCGGCTCGCCGGCTTCATATGCGGCTCTCATGGCAACGCCGAGCGCCTTTCGCTTCGCTGAAGAGAGCCCCCAGACATACTTGCCGAGCGGCCCCTCACCTACGGCGATCGGCCCCCAATAGTCCTCGAAGGAGCCGTATTCCATCCGGATCAGCAGCGACGTCTCCTCGACGTCGACAAGACCTTGGCTGACAAAACTCTGCTTCAGCTCCCCCGGCCGCATCATCGGCTGAAAGCAATATTTGCGACGCAACGGCAGCGCCTCCTCGTCGAGCATGGCAGCCGTGTCCCACATCATCCGCATGACCGGCATGCCGCCGTAATGGTCCCAGACGGCGGCGGCAACCACACCGCCCGGGCGCACGACACGGGCCATCTCCGCCACCGCCTTGGCGGCCTCCGGCACGAAATGCAGCACCAGCAGCGACATCGCCCTGTCGAAACGGTTATCCTCGAAGGGCAGCGCGCAGGCGTCGCCCTGCTGGATCGTGACCCGCGGATCGGTATTCGCCCGCTTCGCTGCGTCAACGAACACAGGCGAATAATCGACGGCCGCGATCTCCCTGAGATCGGACCTTTCCGCCAACGTGAAGGCCAGGCTGCCGGTGCCGCAGCCGACATCGAGCACACGATCCCCATCCGCCAATCCGGCGAAATCGATCAGCATCGGCGCCAGCCTCTTGCTCCAGCGCCCCATCAGCCGCTCATAACCATCGGCACTTTCGACATTGAAACTCGACGGCATCGAAGCCTCCCTCTTCAACAACGATGGTCTATCGCCATAGAGCCGAGCGATCCGTTGCCGTGCGCAAGGCGGGTCGGGCTCTCCGTTGTCCCCGGTTCAGGCCGGGGACGACGGAGAGTGTATCAGGCGGATGCCTTGCCGAGAACGCTCCAGTCGAAGCCGCGCGCCCAATCGGCATAGCTGTGCCAGCCGACATCGGGGAAATCGCGGCGCAGGGCGGCGATGTCGACGTCGTAGCCGGTGCGGTCGAACCATTCGAACATCAGCGCCGCGTCCTCGCTCTGCTGGCGCATCGCGGCGATCGGCAGTTCCTGGTAGCGTATCGGCCGATCGAGTGTCTCAGACAGGATCTTCACCTGCTGCTCCCCAGACAATTCGTCGCCGGCAATATCGAAACGCTTGCCGAACACCTGTTCGCGCCGCTCGGCCAGTGCCGCGACGAAAGCGCCGATGTCGTCGATGGTGATCTGCTGCAGCACGCGCGCCGGCGGCAGGGCCGCCGCATAAACGCCGTGGCGCAGCCCGTCGATCGCCCAGGGCGCCACCGTGTTTTCCATGAAGGCGACGGGCGCGCTGATCGTATAGGGAATGCCGAGGCCGGCGATATGCTTTTCGACGAGGTACTTGCTGTCGAAATGGGGAATGCCGGTCTTCTTGTCGGCATCGCCAACCGAGGAATAGATCAGGTGGCCGATGCCGGCGGCTTTTGCCGCATCGGCGACGGTGATGCCCTGGCGCGTTTCCGCTTCGGTCCCGGACTCGTAGCTGTTGCCCATCAGGAACATCGTATCGACGCCGTCAGCCGCCTTCACCACGGATGCGCCATCGTTGAGGTCGCCGGCGACGACCTCGACTCCCGCCGCGGCCAGCCGCTTTGCGCCATCGCTGTCCGGCTTGCGTGAGATCGCCTTGACGCGGTGTCCCCGCGCGGTCAGGGCGCGAACGACCGCGCCGCCCTGCTGGCCGGTGGCGCCGGTGACCAGAACGTTTCGTGTGTTGCTCATCTGTCTTCTCCTTGTTTGTGGCTGATGGAGCAAAGTTAGAGCCTATCACATTGAACCATAATGGCTTATAATTGGGAAACATCGTACCATATCAGGATACAATGCTCGACCTCAACGATATCATGATCTTCGCCCGCGTCATCGAGGCCGGCAGCTTCACCGCCGCGGCGCGGCTGCTCGGCATGCCGAAGACAACAGTCAGCCGACGCATTGCCGCTCTCGAGCGCGAACTCGGCGTGCGCCTGCTGCAGCGCACGACCCGCAGCCTCAGCCCGACGGATGCCGGCCGCCTCTATTACGAGGAAAGCAGCCAGGCGCTCCGCACGATCGAAGGCGCCAACCTGCGTCTTGCGGAAGCACGGGCGGAGCCCGCCGGCACGATCCGCATATCGGCGCCGGTCGGCTTCGGCGGCCACTTCCTGCAGGATGCGATCTTCGACCTTCTGGCGACCTACCCGAAGTCGAGGGTCGAGTTGCGGCTAACCGACGACAGGCTGAATCTCGTCGAAAACGGCATAGACCTCGCCTTCCGCACCGGCATTCTGGAGGATTCGACGCTGATCGCCCGCAAGCTCGGCTCTACCCATCGATTGCTCTGCGCGAGTCCCGACTATCTCGCCCGCTGCGGCGCGCCCGATCGTCCGGCAGATCTCGTCCGCCACGACTGCGTTGTCGCCGGCCAATTCACCCATGCGCAATGGCTGCTTGAAGGCCCGCACGGGCAGGAAACGATCCCGGTCTCGGGGCGCTTCGCCGCCAATGAAATGCAGGCGGTCATGGCCGCAGCGATCGCCGGTTACGGCATCGCCCGACTGCCCCATGGGGTCGCCAATGCGCTCATCAGGGATGGGCGGCTGTGTCGCGTTCTCGACGGCTACACGACCCCGGTTGGCGGCCTGCATGTCGTCTATCCGAGCAGCCGGCACCTGCCGCCTCTGGTCAAGACCTTTATCGAACTCGCCACCAGACGGTTGAACGCGGGAGCCGATGGCAGCGACGACTTCGCCATCATATAGCAGTATCCCCGTCACACTTCCTTCAACACCACCTTGCCGTCGAGGCTTTCGATCAAGGTGGCGCTGGCCTGATTGAGGCCCGCGACTTCCACGGCGATGCCATGTGCCTTGAAGCGCTGCACGACCTTATCAAGCGCGGCGACCGCGGTGATATCCCAGAAATGCGCCTCGGAGACGTCGATCAGCGCGGTCTTGCCGATCGCGTCCTGAACGTCGAAGGCCTCGACGAAGACATCGGCGGAGGCAAAGAACACCTGGCCGGAGACGCGATACGTGAGCCGCTCGGCGGCTTGATCGGGCGCCACATCGATGCGCAGCAGGCGGGCCACCTTGAAGGTGAAGAACACGCCGCTGAGCAGCACCCCGACCGTCACGCCCAGCGCCAGATTGGCGGTGAAGACGGTGACCACGACGGTCACCACCATGACGGCGCTCGACATTCGGGGGTGGACCACCACGGCCCGGAGCGACGACCAGTCGAAGGTATCGATCGAGACCATGACCATGATCGCCACCAGCGCGGCGACCGGAACTTCGGAGACCCATGGCTTCAACAGCACCATCAGGATCAGCAGGAACGCGCCGGCAAACAGCGTCGAGAGCCGTCCGCGCCCGCCATATTTCACATTGCTCACCGTCTGGCCGATCATGCCGCAGCCGGCGATGCCACCGAACAGGCTCGCGGCGGCATTAGCGAGACCGAGACCGGTGCATTCGCGGTTTTTCGAACTCGGCGTATCCGTCAGATCGTCGACGACGCTCGCGGTCATCATCGATTCCAGCAGCCCGACCATGGCGATGGCCAAGGCGGGGCCGGCGATGATCCGGAGGGTTTCCACAGACAGCGGCACCGCCGGCAAGGCGAACACCGGAAGCGAATCCGGCAGCCTGCCGAGATCGGCGACGGTGAGAACGGGAAGCCCTGAAGACACCGAGGCGACGGTCAGGATCAGGACGCAGATCAGCGGCGACGGGATCGCCGTGGTGATCCGCGGCGTTAGATAGATGATGATAAGCCCGGCACCTAGCACGGCATATTCCATCCAGCCGGCGCCGATGATGTGCGGCATCTGCGCGGCAAAGATCAGAAGGGCGAGCGCATTGACGAAGCCGGTACGCACGGATTTCGAGACGAAGCGCATCAGCACGCCGAGCCGCAGCAGGCCGAACACGATCTGCAGCAGCCCCGCCAGCAGCCCGGCCGCAAAGAGATAAGGCAGTCCATGGGCGTGCACCAGCGGTGCCGCCACCAGTGCGACCGACCCGGCCGCCGCTGAAATCATCGCCGGGCGCCCGCCGGTAAACGCGATGACGATGCCGATGACGAAGGAGGCGAATAGGCCGACTTCTGGATCGACCCCCGCCACGAATGAAAAGGCGATGACCTCGGGGATCAGGGCGAAGGTCGCCACCGCCCCGGCAAGCATTTCGCGCATGGGATTGGCGGCCCAATCGCGACGGATAGAGGAAAGCAGCATGGGATGGAGTCTCGCAAAGCATGGCCCGACACGCTCTGCCGAGCGGTCGCGTGATGGCGTGCAGGTTGCGTTGTCTGGCGGATCGGCGGCCAGAAGAGCCACCCGGGGTCTCACCGGGTCCGTGGTGAATGCCTGGGGTATAGACGAAGTTTTTGCCGCAGTGCAACATTCAAATGTGCGGGAATGAAAGCGAAAGCGGGGAGCGAATTGATAATAGCCTGAGCGCGCCGCTTGAGATCGCGCCGGACGGCAAGATGAAACTCGTCGCCGCGGTGTTCCTGCGACGCGGGACCGGAGCCGAAGCCTCCTTCATTGCCAGAGGAAATCCGGGCCTGTGCTCTGGGAGGTAAGCTTGAGCGTGCCATCCAGCTGAACCACATAAGTCTCGAATACACGATAACCGAATTGGCCGAGAAAGGTATTTTTGACCACAGTCCCCGGTCGATAGGGTGAATGAACGACCTTTCCGCCGTATGTCAGACTACCCGAAAGCGGTTGAGGGCCTTCCGCGCTGGCGCAGGCCGTGAGCGTGAAGAGAATGGCAAGGAGTGTGTGCCTCATCCGGATGATCTCCCTGGAAGGTCCAGCGACGTGCACGACGTCGATCTCCTTTTTATCAGATCGCTACCCTGCTGCCGTCAAAATCCTTGCGTCGGGCCGCCTCTGCTCGCGAGAGCGCGCTGACAATCCTTTCGTCGGTGAAAGGCTTGGCGATCACGTCGAGCGCTCCAGCGATACCGTTGCCGACACTCTCGGGACTGCCGGTCACGAAAATGACGTCCACGCCGAAGCGATCGATCAGCCGGCGCGCAAGCTGGGCGCCGCTCAGCCCGTCGGAAAGGCTGAGATCGACGAGCGCCACATCGCTCTTCGGAGCATAGGCGAGAGCTTGCTCCATGGTCGAAACCGGCCCGACCGTCTGGTGCCCGGCCTCTTGCGCGATGCGTTCGAGTTCCAGAGCGATGATATTCTCATCTTCAACGATCATGACCTTCATGAATAGTCTCCCTGTCAAAGCGGGCGGGCGCAATGCCGGTAGCGGGTAGAACGCGGCTTGCGCCATAATGTTTCCACTCTGCATTGAATTTCTTTGATGACCGCAGACGCCGACGCTCGATTCCGCCGTTGCGCACCGAACATGCCGAAGACGCAGAAGTTCCTGCCAGAACGGGCTCGGAACGGCTTTTGACAGGTGTTCCGACTGAGGCGCGTGCCGCAGCGGGAAGAAAGTGGATTTGAGCCGACTTCGGCAGGCCAGCTGCCCTCACTCGTCTTTGCGTAGGAACCAGCCGATCGCGGCGTCGTTCCGGCACCGTGAGAGTGGCAATTGTCGCACGGAACGAATGCGGCTGATCCCACCCTCGCCGTCCGTGTCGACGTCCATGCAGGCGCAGGCATAGCCGTGCGTGGCATGGGTGTAGACGTATTCGCCGGCCGTCAGGTCCGGGATCTTGTCGATTCCCTCTGCCTTGTAGCCGCTGCCATTCTCCATAATGGTCCAGCCGCCGCCGGCATCCATGAGCGACCAATTGGCGGTCGAGGGATTGTCCAGCCAGCCGCAGCGCCGTTCGGCATGCGCCGCAACGGGCGCGAGAAGCATCATCAAACCAAGCGCATGCAATCTGGTCATCGCCCCCTCCGCGTCGCCGGTCACTATGCATGGCCTGCAGCGGAAAAGGCAACTGAGGCAATGACAGGTGGCTGATCGGTGTGCCGGGCAGATCGATCGACGGCACGGCTCACGATTTCTCGTTTACACTCTCGGCCCGGAACGCCGCCTCGCCGGCATCGGATACCTCGACCCACTTCTTGTCGGGCTCGGCGTCGGCGACATAGGCGTCGTTCCAATTCCACCACTTGTAGGTCGTGGTCTGGGGATAACCCTCCGGCGAATCCTCCCAGACCTCCTGGCGGCCGAGCGGCGTGATGTCGAGATAGTTCCAGGTGCCGCCCATCTGTTCGTCGCCGCGGTTGTTGATGAAATAGGTGCGGAAGATGCGCTCGCCGTCGCGGTAGAACACGTTGGTGCCGTGCCACTCGTCGACCCCGAAATCCCTGTCGAAACTGTCGGTGATCGTCACCCACGGCATCGTCCATCCCATTCGCGCTTTCAGCCGGGCGATATCGGCTTGCGGCGCGCGCGAGGCGAAGACCAGCGTCGTGTCGCGGGCGTTCAGATGGGCGACATGGGCGACCTGATCGGCCACCATCGAGCAGCCGCGGCAGGCATGTTCGGGCCAGCCGAAAACGCCCGGCTCGTAGAAGGCGCGGTAGACGATCAACTGGTGCCGGCCTGCAAACAGCTCGAGCAGGCTGGCCCTTCCCTCAGGCCCTTCGAAGACATAATTCTTTTCCACGACCACCCAAGGCATGCGCCGCCGCTCGGCGGCCAGCGCATCGCGGGCACGGGTATGAGCCTTTTCCTTCACCAGAAGCTGTTTGCGGGCCGCCTCCCACGCCTCCGGCGATACCACCGCCGGTTTCTGCATGGACTGTCCGCCCGTTCCATTCTCGGCTGTAGCAGTCATCGCTTCGATCTCCTCATTGGGGCGAATTTCCGCGTCTCTTCATCGAACCGCGGTTCTTCGCGCATTGGTCGGACATAGTTTCGCAGCGGAATTAGAACAGTGGGAGTAACAAGTGTGACCGCATTTCCGCCGCCGTCCGCTTGCAGCAACGGCCCCGCGAGGTGATCCGAGCCAAATGGAAGTTGCCAAAATCCCCGGACTGACGGAAGATTGGCGGCGGCCAGTGTGGACGGATTGCACGCCATGACGACAGAATCCACTTACGGGGAGTCGGCCAGCCACGGCAGCGCCAGAATCTGCCGCGGCTGCTGGGATCAGATGCATATGCCGATCCCGATCGGCGGCCCGCTCGCTTTGCCCTTCCGCGCCTTCGGCATCACCCGCAGCAAGATGAACCCCGATATCTGCACGATCTGCGAACGTTCCTTCCAATATGTCAAAAAGCAGCGCCAGATCACTGTCGACGCCACCATCCTGTTTGCCGATATCAGGGGATTCACCGACCTGTCGGAGCGCATCGAGGCGGTGCAGCTGAGCGAGATCGTCAGCCTCTTCCAGGATCGCTGCGCCCAGGCGATCTGGGCGCATGACGGCATCGTCAACAAGCAGATGGGCGATGGCCTGATGGCGATCTTCAATTTCCCGATCGTCAGCAAGGATCACGCAGCCGCGGCGATTAGGGCCGCGCAAGAGATCCAGCGAAACTGCGCCGCCGCGCTGAACGGCCTGCCGCTCGAGGCCCTGCCCGGCCGCACCCTCGGCGTCGGCGTCGGCATCCATTCCGGCGAGGTGCAGATCGGCGAATTCTCCAGCTTCCGCAGCGATTTCACCGCCATCGGCGGCGTCGTCAATCAAGCTGCCAGGCTCGAATCCCAGGCCGCCGCCGGCGAGATCCTGATCTCCGCGGAAACGGCCGCGAAGGCTCCCGAACTCACGGCAGGTGCAGAAACACGTAGGCTTGCGCTGAAGGGCATCGAACAGCCGGTGCAGGCGAGCGTGCTGATCAAGCGCTGATTGCGAGCGCCACGGCCGTCTTCGAAGCATCATCTCACCCTCACCGCCGCAGCCGCGGTTTCTCACGCTGTGATTGCCGAACGCATCGCCTTGCAAGCCGATTAATCTTCCCGAAACGAACCTTGCTTATCGTGAGGCCGTTTAAATCCTCGGGGTATCTTATGGGTAGTTTTTCTCTGTTTCACTGGTTGATCATCCTGGTCCCGCTCAGCGTGGGGTTAATCCTCGCTTTCAGAAAACCGGCGGCCGGGCCGAACCGTTTCGGGGACCTGCCACAGGCAATGGGTTTCGGCCAGGCGATCAGCAGCTTTTTCCGGAAATATGTGGATTTCACCGGCAGAGCGAGCCGATCGGAATTCTGGTTTTCGACGCTCTTCGTCGTTCTCGTCAGCCTCGCTTTGTACCTTATCGAGCCAACCGGAACATTGGGCGGAATTTGGTCGCTGGCGGTGTTCCTCCCGTCAATCGCCATGGCCACCCGCCGACTTCACGACATCAACCGCAGCGGCTGGTTCCAGCTTATTGCGCTGTTGATTCCCATCGGAACGATTGTCGTCCTCGCCTGGTATTGCAGAGCGCCGGCTGCGGCGGATTCGCGAGCGTCCGTTTTCTGAGGCGTGATCATGCGGATATGTTTCCACTTGGCAGCGACCGTTGCGAGCTTCGGCGGTTCTGAGGCTGCGGGGAACCTGATCGTCTGCTCGAGGCAATGACACTGAGCGAGCCGCCCGGTTTGAGAGCTTTGCCTTTGCTTTGCCGGCCCTGCTTGGCATAATTGCAGCAATGGCGGATGCAGCCGTGCCGCATGGCTGCCTCCGCGTCGCTTCTAAAATCCAGGCATAGCCTCGCCGTAAAACAGCCCTTCTCCCAATTGGACCGGTGGGCGGCGCTTCCGAAACCCCTCGCCTCTCGTCAGGTCTTCATGCCGTTCATCTCAGGAAACGGGTAGTAGCGCAGCCGCTTGTCTTTGCAGCGATTATCATTCGCCGTCGCGCCTAGGATTTGGCTATCCGTGAAGGAGACGCCGAGATAGGCCCAGTCTCCCCAGCTGTGCTTGGGCACCACGCGAACACAGTAAGCATAGATCTTCTTCTCAGGATCAAGCAGCACCACGCTCGAAATCCGGGCCCAAACCACTTCTCCCGCTTCGTGTCTATAACTTCTCTTGAACACGATGTTGACGAAGTTCTGCCGGACGTCATTCGAGGGCGGACGCTGGGAATCTGCAACGGATTGCGACACAGGGGCGTTGCAGCCGGCCAGCATCAGCAGGGCAGCGCAAGCAAGGACTTTTATTCTCATTCGGTTGGATCTCCAAGAATCGGAGCGTATAAACGCTGCGCATTCCTACAAACACAGCGGGAACAATATTTTCAATACACGAAAATCAACTTATTGACCCTGTGCATGTGACTGCGTGACCGTGGATATCGCTACGCCGCTCGACTTATACCGGCGAGTTCGAAACGGAGCTTGCGGTCCCATTCTCATCATCGGCGATCGCCACGCCGGCTTCCAGCGCCGCGAGGATAAAGGCCTGTCGCACTGTCTCGGCCGGCATGCGGCCCGCAAGCCAGGCACGGCAGAAATCGATGGCTCTCTGCTGATGGACGCCCTCATGGATCGGCCAGTCGGAGACGAGTGCATAAAGCGCATCCTGCGGTGAGCGGAGAACCAGCCGTTCGCCGGCATCAAGATCGATCGAGATCGTTTTTTTCCAGAAGGCGGAATGGTCGTTAATGGCAGTCGCACCTGAAGCTGAATTGACCAGGATTAACTGCCGAAGGCCGATCTCGGTTCCAGTATGCGTCCGGTGGCGTCACTGTTGGAAAGGGCGGTACGCCGACAACGGAAGCACGCAAGAAGCAGCATAGCGGCGAGGATGCTAAGGCTCCGCCAGATGGGCTGCGCACTTCAGGATGAAGAGCGTTGGAGGATGCCGAGGCAGCGCTCAAGAGAGCCTTGGATGACCGCCGGCGCCCAAGAGAGCCTCATCCTGAGGTGCCCCGCAGGGGCCTCGAAGGGCGAGGCGGGTGCGCCGCCCGCTATCAGGCGGGCAGCTTGCAGCCCTTGCTCATGCCAGCGGACTGCATGGCGGAAACCTTGCCTTTTGATGCAGCAATTTCGCCTTCCTTATCTCCCCCCGCAACGCTGCCGATCGGGACGCCGACGAGAAAGACGCCGAAGGCATCGCCGTTCGCCGCACTGATCTGCTGCTTCGACAAGTCGTCCAGCTTGGCCCGCTCTCTCTTGAGTTCGACAGCGAGAGCTTCGCAGCTGAGGTTCGTATAAGCCGCCATTGGAATATCGACCTGAACGATAGCGTCAGGACGTTTGGCGCAACTGGCCAATGCAGCGGTCGCCGCGAATGCGATAATCATCTTTTTCATGAATGGTCCCCAATTCCCGCAGCAGCTGTAGCATCACCGCCCGCAATACGGGAGACGGACCGACCTTCAACCACAGACTTTTGTTTTATTCGGTCGCAGCCCGCTCGAAGGAACCTGATTGTGGCGTTTCCCGCGTGCGTTCCGCGACAAAACTATTCACCCAATCCGAACAAACAGTTCGTTTCCCTTTTGTACTCTTTGCCTCTTCCCTTTCGCGCTGACTCTCTCCATATTCCCGCCATGGCCAAATCTCCGAAGAAATCTCCCGCCCCGAATGGCTTCGAGGAAGCCCCGCAGTCGTCCTTCGAGGGAGCCCCCCTCTCCGGCTCCGTCGCCGATTGGGTGAAGCAGCTTGAGGCCGATGCTGAAGCCTCGGGCGTTGAGACCCAGCGCCAGATCGCCTCGAAGGCCGGCAAGCACCGTAAGAAGGTGGAAATCGCCGCTTCGAAATCGGCGCGCGGCACCTCAATGGGCGGCTCGACCGACCCGAAGACGCGCGCCGCCGCCGGCCTCAATCCCGTCGCCGGTATGAATACGACGCTGGAGGAGGCGTCGTCGCTGCAGGCCGGCACCGCCGTCACCGCCACGGTCGAGGCGCTGTCGGCGCTGATAGAAAGCGGCAATCCGCTGCACAAGAACGGCAAGATCTGGACGCCGCACCGCCCCGCCCGGCCCGACAAGTCGGAAGGCGGCATCCGCATCCTGATGAAATCGGATTATGAGCCCGCCGGCGACCAGCCGACCGCGATCCGCGATCTCGTCGAGGGACTGGAGAATGGCGACCGCAGCCAGGTGCTGCTCGGCGTCACCGGTTCCGGCAAGACCTTCACCATGGCCAAGGTGATCGAGGCGACGCAACGCCCGGCCGTCATCCTGGCGCCGAACAAGACGCTGGCCGCCCAGCTCTATTCCGAATTCAAGAATTTCTTCCCCGACAATGCGGTGGAATATTTCGTTTCCTACTACGATTATTACCAGCCGGAAGCCTATGTGCCGCGCTCCGACACCTATATCGAGAAGGAAAGCTCGATCAACGAGCAGATCGACCGCATGCGCCACTCGGCGACGCGCTCGCTGCTCGAACGCGACGACTGCATCATCGTCGCCTCGGTCTCTTGTATCTACGGTATCGGCTCGGTCGAGACCTATACGGCGATGACCTTCCAGATGTCGGTCGGCGACCGGCTCGACCAGCGCCAGCTGCTGGCCGACCTCGTCGCCCAGCAATACAAGCGCCGCGACATGGATTTCGTGAGAGGCTCCTTCCGCGTGCGCGGCGATACGATCGAACTCTTCCCGGCCCACCTGGAGGATGCCGCCTGGCGCATCTCGATGTTCGGTGACGAGATCGACGCCATCACCGAGTTCGATCCGCTGACCGGCCAGAAGGTCGGCGACCTCAAATCGGTGAAGATCTACGCCAATTCGCACTATGTCACCCCGCGCCCAACGCTGAACGGCGCCATCAAATCGATCAAGGAGGAGCTCAGGCTTCGCTTGGCCGAACTGGAGAAGGCCGGTCGCCTGCTGGAAGCCCAGCGCCTGGAGCAGCGCACCCGCTACGATATCGAAATGCTCGAAGCCACCGGCTCGTGCCAGGGCATCGAGAACTATTCGCGTTATCTCACCGGCCGTGACCCCGGCGATCCGCCACCGACCCTGTTCGAATATATCCCCGACAACGCCCTGGTCTTCATCGACGAAAGCCATGTCACCGTGCCGCAGATCGGCGGCATGTACCGGGGCGACTTCAGGCGCAAGGCGACACTCGCCGAATACGGCTTCCGCCTGCCCTCCTGCATGGACAACCGGCCGCTGCGCTTCGAGGAATGGGACGCCATGCGCCCCGACACCATCGCCGTTTCGGCCACCCCCGGCGGCTGGGAGATGGAACAGTCAGGCGGCGTCTTCGCCGAACAGGTGATCCGACCCACCGGCCTGATCGACCCACCGGTCGAGGTCCGCTCGGCCCGCACCCAGGTCGACGACGTGCTCGGCGAGATCCGCGAAACCGCCGCCAAGGGCTATCGCACCCTTTGCACCGTGCTGACCAAGCGCATGGCCGAGGACTTGACCGAATATCTGCATGAGCAGGGCGTGCGGGTGCGCTACATGCATTCCGACATCGACACGCTGGAGCGTATCGAGATCCTCCGCGATCTCCGCCTCGGCGCCTTCGACGTGCTCGTCGGCATCAACCTTCTGCGCGAGGGCCTCGACATTCCCGAATGCGGCTTCGTCGCCATCCTCGACGCCGACAAGGAAGGTTTTCTCCGCTCCGAGACATCGCTGATCCAGACGATCGGCCGTGCGGCGCGCAACGTCGACGGCAAGGTCATCCTCTATGCCGACCAGGTCACCGGCTCGATGAAGCGGGCGATGGAAGAAACCGGCCGCCGCCGCGAAAAGCAGATGATCTACAACCAGGAGCACGGCATCACCCCGGAATCGGTCAAGGCCAGGATCTCCGACATTCTCGACAGCGTCTACGAACGCGACCACGTCCGCGCCGATATCTCAGGCGTCTCCGGCAAGGGCTTCGCCGATGGCGGCAACCTCGTCGGCAACAACCTGCAGACCCATCTCAACGCCCTCGAAAAGAGCATGCGCGACGCGGCCGCCGACCTCGACTTCGAAAAAGCCGCCCGCCTCCGCGACGAAATCAAACGCCTCAAAGCTGTGGAACTCGCCGCCATGGACGACCCGATGGCCCGCGAGGAAGCGAAGGCGATGGAAGGCAGCAAAAAGAATGGCAAAGCCAGCCGCGAGTCTATCTCCCCCCTTGTGGGGGAGATGTCCGGCAGGACAGAGGGGGGTGCCACACCCACCAAATCTCTCTTCCAAAAACCCTCCCTCGACGACATGGGCCCAGGCACCGACACGACCACGCCCCTCTTCCGCAAACCGGATCTGGACGACATGGGCCGCGACATCGCCGAACCCGCAAAGAAGAGCCTCTTCCGCAAAAACGACCTCGACGAGATGACCGTCGGCCGAACCGAAAAGCCGGTCATCGGCCACGTGCCGGAAAAGCCGGATGCCGCCAAGAGCACGAAGCGGTTTTCACCGCTGCTTGAAGGCCAGCCGGAACGCGATGACGTGCGGCCGGTCGTGCGCGGGAAGACGGGCGTCGGGAGCTATGAGGACCCGGGCGAGCAGAAGCGCAAGGGGCGGACGAAGGGGAAGACTGGTCGGCCGGGGCGGTGAGTTCATTTTCGCTCAACTGCCTTGATCCAATTTATTAGAAAACCATTTGGACTCAGCGCTTCTTTGTTGAAAGCATCTACATTTGTTACTTCAAATGTTTTCTCAAAGCTTTACTGAACGATTTTGCAACTACAAATTTTGCGTGGCGGCGGTATCTCTGCGTTTGCATCGAAAAAACTGGATTATACCCTATGAAAGCCTTGCTGGCTCGGCCTACATACTTAGAAAAAGTCCAAGTTTCGTATCCAATATCTTGATTAAATGTTACATTTCGCAATAGTTTTGTCTCAAGCTTATACTGATCGTAATTCAAAATCAGCCATGCTTTTCCTTTAGCGCGGTATCGTTTCACAAACCGCCAAGCGTCACCGTAGGCCCGCCTCTTAAGCTTTCTCCATGCGTTAGATAGAGTCGAATTTTTGATTTTTACCGTTTGGCCATCGAATTCAAAACCGAGATATTCAAGCCCGTTCTTAGAAGCTTTTCCATACAAATGCGTGAATGAAAGGCTGGAGCCACTAGCAGAGAAGTTACAAACAGCGACCTTTTTGTCCTGTATCTTCAATTGTTTTCCGTATTTTTTAATTTCCGCCTGAAGTCGCTGCTTTGCAGCCATCGGATCCAGAAGCGCATCTCTCGGGACCACAATGACGATGTCATCGGAATAGCGTCTATATAGCCCCCCGTGAGCCTGAGCCCAAGAGTTCATCTCCTCATCAAAATCGATGAGATAAAAGTTTGCAATCAGATCAGACAAAGGCGTGCCCTGCGGAATGCCAAAATCAAATCCGTTTTTTTGAATCAAACTCGAGTGCCCCTGTCCTTTTCCCGCAACAATATTCCTAAAATCTGCCGGTTCGCAAATTTGCTTAAATCCGTTCGTCCGAAGTATATCTATCTTGCGTTTGCGCTTTTCTACTCTGTTACTTCCAGATCCCGTTTCATGCATACGAAGACGGCTGAAGAGAAGGTCAATATCTACCACAGAGTATCTTGTAACAGCCTTAAATACGGCCAAATGATCAGCGGATAAAGTTGCGCCCATAAGCATCTGCCAAGCATCTTTAATACGCTGATGATCCAGACTCTCAAAATATGATTTAATATCAACTACGGTAACACAACAATCGCCACATTGCTTTATAAAGGAAAATACATCTCTCGCTATTTCGATATTACATTTGTTCCCACCACCAGCCTTAGGCAACCTACGATAGGCTACAGGAACATCGGCGATGCCGCGCCTTTCCAGCTCTTTCTCATACAACTTCGCGAGCTTTGTTCGATAACGAGCGAATATCGCAGCATCTTTTCTGGACGCATATCTGATGGGCCTCACCTTTGTGGTTCGATCGCCATCTTTTCTGAATTTTGTCCATTCTTCATGGAACAACAATAAAGGGAGGAAAGAATTCGTTGCGACTTCTTTCGGATCATTTGCAATGCGTGCCAGCTCGTGGCGCGATAGATTCCTGTCGAAATGGATATAAGTCTTTATATCCTTATCGCGCGGAACCCAATCTTCCGATGGTGGACTTATCTCGGTTGCGAGGTGAGAGGAGGCAAAAACACCATCAGGCATGGTTTAGTTTCTGCCTCCGCCAGCAATCATGGCACAAGTGCCACTAACGTCCTTCATTAACGAAATATGCTATTCTGTCATTGTGGAGCTGCTGTCGACCGTGGTCGGCATCATCGCCAGGAAGACCGGAAAGCGAAGTACCATCGGAGTAATATTGATGATCGCAGCGCTATTAACCGTCTGTCCAATTGACAGTCTAAACACTTGACTCACGCGTTACCGTGATCCGGGACACCAACCGGAGTTGGGCTTGCCGTCTGGGAACCCCCATACCGCCTGATATCGGATTTGACCTTTTAACTTTCAAGTCTGCCGGAGAGAAATTTACAATTTTTTAGTGTTTGTTCTAATCGCCACCTTCCAACATCACCTGCATTGGCGCTTGTGGTTAAGATTCATAGGTAACTTGCTTGATGGCGTCCTCTCGGCGGCAGGAGACTGCGACGCGGCTGGTCAGGGAAGCGACGCGGCGTCCGGGTTCATCGCAAATTCCAGATGTATCGCAGCGCTTATCTCAAGAGCCCGCTACTCTTCTTTTGAAGGGCTGAACAAACGCCCCTGTCCCCTTGCAAATAACCCCTCAAGCATCGAATACCTTTCGCAGTTCGATGAGCAAGCGCTTGTGACCACAAAGGCAACCAACAATGTCCGACACCATCCTACGCTACGTCCCAGCTGACCCGTCTTGGCAACCCTCCCCGGAAAACGCAAACAAGGCGGTCTCCTTGCTGGAAACAATCGTCCCCGGGGCGGATGAAGTGAAAGCGAGCTTCGAGGATGAGATCAGGTTCTACGATCCCGGCGAAAACTGGTCTGGAGTGGACTGCAGCGCCTGCGGTGCGGATGCCGAGGAATGGTGGGGAGAGGCGATGGAGGCGGCTTCCGCCGGTGGGTTTAAAGACCTCAACACCGTGGCCCCTTGCTGCGGCGCCACCGTATCATTGAACGACTTGCGGTATATCTGGCCCGCCGCGTTCGGCCGCTTTGCTCTCGAGGCCCACAATCCAGGCATCGGCGATACCACCGAGGAACAGGATCGGAAAATGGCTGAATGCCTTGGAACGCCGCTGCGGAAAATATGGGGGCAGGTTTAGGTGATATCAGGACGCTCACCAGGGCCTATCGTGCCAGCCGACACACCGCCAGCGTGAAGGAAGGAGCCGCCACCCATGCCAGACCTCCGCATTGCCCCCTTCCCCTCGCCCGCCGAACTCACCACACTCTGTCCGCCGCCTGGAACACCGCCCCACCGCACCTGACTTCTCCCGAATCCTGCCCCGCAGCCTCGCCCATGTCGGCGCCTATCACGACGGCAGCCTCGTCGGCGCCAACGTCGCCTGGAATGGCGGCATTCATGCCTTCATTCTCGACCCCGGCGCTCAGCCCTATATGCGCCCACAAGGCATCGCCAAATAGCTGGTCAGGGAAGCGACGAAAATTTCCCGCGAGCGTGGCGCCAAATAGCTGCATGTCGATTTCGAGCCGCACATGCCCTATCTACCGCGCCCGCCGTTTTCGGCCGACAGAGGCGGGCCTCCTCAAGCCGGCACGCACCTCCCCCCACTCACCCACACCCCGTCCTCCCCGTCCCCGCCGCCAGCGCAAAATAAATCCGCTCCACCCGACAGGCTGCACTCCTGGCGCTCGCCTCGAACCCCGCCGCCGGCCATCCGCGTCGAGGGCTGCCGTCGGCTGCGATCAGCCAGTACCAGCGCTCGTCTGACCCGGTCAGATCGATCTTGAAGATCCGCCCCATGCAGACATCGCCATAGAAGCCGATAAAATCGTCGCCGGGCTTTTCCTTCCAGGAGTGACGCCATCTTCCCCTCGGCGTCTCGCCGCTGATGACCATCTCCCAGCTCTTCCAGCCGTTATAGTCCGATTGCGCCGTCAGCGAGCCATCATAGGGTTTCGGCTCGATCTGCAGGCAGCCTTCCAGAAACTCCGCGACCGAGTTGCAAACGGTGCTCCACGCCTCGTCACTGTGCCAGGTCAGCTTGTAGGCGAACTCATCGGAGACATTCTTCAAGGCTGCAGCGACGGCGGAGGCGACGCCTTCCCTGCTCGCCGGTTCGCCGCGCAGCCTGATGCGGAGATAGGTGCAGAGAAAATCTGCCGTATCCCCGGCGATCGGCTCGATGACATGGAGCTTTCGGCGCTTGCCGACTTCATAGCCGCCGAAATCCCGGATGCGACGCTGAGGCTGTTTGCGAAGGGCATTATTGAGGAACGACCTGAGGAGCGTTCCGATATCGTCTTGCATGCGTTTCCTCTCCTCATGAGGATGTCTCTGCCGCATGGTTTCGTGAATGGCTCCGCCCGAGCCGGTAATTCAGAGCAATCCCGACAAAACCGCCGCGCACTTTTGTCGGGATTGTTCTAGATCAGCGTCGGTTCCGGATCGTCCTCGACCTCTTCGATGATCTCCGGCCTGTCGTTCTTCGGAGAGCCGACATCCCGGCCGATCTTCCACATCGTCATCAGCTCCGCCGGGAAAGGCTTCATCAGATCGTTCGGGTCCGGTTCGGGTGACAGCCACCTCTCGTAATCGGCGCGATGCAGGATGACAGGCATGCGGTCATGAATCTCCGCCATCATCTCGTTCGGCTCGCAGGTGACGACGGCGAAGTTGCGGATGGACACGCCCCTCTCATCCGTCCAAATCTCCCAGATGCCGGCGAGCGCAAAAGGCGAGCCGTCCTTCATGGCGATGGCATAGGGCTGCTTGTTCTTGCCGGTGCCGTGAATGTCCTTCCATTCGAAGAAGCCATTGATCGGAATGAGGCAGCGACGCGATCGGTATGCGGAGCGGAACATGCCGTTGCCGCCGATCGTCTCGCATCGAACGTTGACCGGCGGCGGCTTGCCGCCGGGCTTGGCCCAGGAAGGCATCAGGCCCCAGCGCGCAGTAACGAATATAGGCCCCGAAGTATCGGGCTCGCGCACGATATCCCTGATGATAATAGGATAATCTTGCGATGGCGCTCCATTCCAGCGGGGAAAGCGATTTCCCAGCCCATCGATATCCCCGCCCTTCACCGCAAAGGCGAAATTGCCGATCAATTCTTCAAGCGAAGTTTTGATGAAGATGCGTCCGCACATCGTGCTTCCTGTCGATGGAATATTAGATGTTCCGATTATGTTCTCGGCGGAGACGTCGTCAACGAAGCGTCAGTTGTGCCCGTTCAGGAATGCCAATTCGCGGCCATTAGGACACAGAAATGAAGGATGAGAAGGGGCGCCCTCACGTCGGAAGCAGAGAGGAGGTCTGCCCATCAAATCGATCTCATTGCGAAGCAAGCGGAATTGTCAGAAAAACACGTCCGGCAAGCGACGCGACAACCGAATCGGAAACCACCTATGCCCGAACTCCGCATCGACCCCTTCCCCTCGCCCGCCCAACTCAACGCCCTCTGGTCAGCAGCCTGGAGCACGCCCGAAGCGCCGGATTTCTCCCGCATCCTGCCCCGCAGCCTCGCCCATATCTGTGCCTATCACGACGACACACTGGTCGGCTTCGTCAACGTCGCCTGGGATGGCGGCATCCATGCCTTCATTCTCGATACCTCGGTTCATCCCGACCTGCGCCGGCAGGGGATTGCGACGCGGCTGGTCAGGGAAGCCACGAGGGTTGCGCGGGAGCGCGGCGCTGAGTGGCTGCATGTCGATTTCGAACCGCACCTGACCGGCTTTTACCGGGCCTGCGGATTTCAACCCACCGAGGCGGGGCTCATCGAGCTGGCATGAGACGCCTCGCCGAGGGCGGCCCCGAACAGGCAAGCATCAAGCCCGTGATTGGGCGGACGGCGCGCCGACGGCAATGCCAAAGCAACGCCAGACGAATCCAGTTTTTCCACGCTTATACCGCGAGCTTATGACCGCATAGGAAGGGGTATGAATTAAAAGACTAAAATACCACTTTTGGTTTGCAAATTCAAAGTCCTTCCCCAGTATTTCAGCCTTACTTTTTCGTTAAAAAACCAATAAAAAATCACAATTTTTCATTGAAAACATCACGATTTATTGGCATAGATCCCCGTGGGGTTGTCTTCCGCCGAACCAATTAAACAGTTCTTCCGCGGATTTCCATATTGCAAAGCACAACGCATCTATTGGGGTAATTTTAAATATGGCCTTGAATATACTGGACACCAACGGCGCCACAGTCACGAAGACCGGCGCCGAGTTCGAAGCGTATGACGTCATCCGCGACTCCGCAGCCAACCCTTCCGCACCTGTCACCCTCGTTGTCTCCGATTCCGGCCTGGCAGATCTGGCCGACGAACTCAGCTCGGTTTCCGCAAATGTGACCGGCTCGAGCGGCGACAACACGATCACGACGGGCGCAGGCAACGACAACATCAATGGCGGTGACGGCGCAGACACGCTGAACGGCGGCGCCGGAAACGATCTGATTCAGGGTGGAGTTGGTAATGACACGCTGAATGGCGGGGACGGCAATGACATGCTTTGGGGTGACGTCGGAAATGACGTCATCAGAGGCGGCACGGGCAACGATACGATCTCCGATGATGACCGCTTCAGCTTTACCCCTGCGGTCTTTAACATCGATGCGGGCGACGGCGACGACGCCATAACGGTGGATACATTTTCTTCACTGAATTCCGGAACGATCGACGGCGGTGCCGGGATCGATACGCTGCAAGCCCCGTCGCTCCAGGGCCTGACGATTAAGAACATCGAAATCCTTGAAACGGCGGGCTCTTGGGTTGCAGGGTCAAGCGCGCAGTTCGAAAGCTTTGACAAGATCGTCTGGTCAACCGATCCGTTCCCCAATTTTAACCCCTCGTTGGCAGTGACGGACAGTGTCCACCTCGATCTTTCCGACGAGTTGGGAGATCGGGGATCTTTCATCCACGGCTATGCCTCCGGCATTGACGTCAAGACCGGTGGCGGCGACGACGAGTTTTTTGGCACCGACGGCAACGACATTTTCGACGGCAATGGCGGCAACGACATCATCAATGGCGAGGCCGGCAACGACAAACTGACCGGCGGCGCAGGCAACGACGCCATTAACGGCGGTGCCGGCATCGACACTGCGGTCTTCTCAGGCAATTTCGCCAATTATTCCTTCGCATCGAACAACGGCGATCACATCCTGACGAGCGCCGCGGAAGGGACGGATACGCTGACAGACGTCGAATTCGCCCGTTTTGCCGATGGCGTCTACAACTTCGCCACGGAAACTTTCACGCTCGACGGCAGCAATACCGCACCGACCAACATCCAGCTCTCGAAAACCGCCCTCTCCGAGGACACCCCGATCTGGACGACGGTCGGCCTGCTGAGCGCCAAGGATGCCGATGGCGACAAGCTTACCTACAAGCTCATCGACGGAGCGGACGATCACTTCCGGATCAACGGCAACCGTATCGTGACGTCAAAGGCATTGGACTACGAGACGGACAAGTCCTACACGATCAAGGTCGCCGTCTCCGACGGCAAGGTCACTGTGGAAAAGGACATCACGATCAACGTCCTCGACGTCAACGAAGCGCCGGTCAACCAGGCGCCGATAAAGCTTTCCTTCTCACGCAGTTCGATCTCCGAGAACGTCGCGATCGGCACCTCGGTCGGCCTTCTCTCGGCCGTCGATCCGGAAGGCGGGGCGGTGAAGTGGCGGCTGACAGATGATGCGGACGGCATCTTCAAACTCGTCGGCAACAAGATCCAGACCAAGGCCGCGATCGACTTCGAAAGCAACCACAGCCTGACCTTCACCGCTGAAGCCTATGATGCGGCTGGAAATGCCACCAGCCACGACTTCACGATCTCCGTGAAGGACGTCTTCGAGCCGTCCTTTTCGAGCCTGTCGCATGAGACGTTGATCTAATCGCAATACGATCGCCGGTGGACGTAAGATGCGTCACCGGCGATCTCGACAAAAAGGTGGGACTCCCGCGTGGCTATTGTCGTCCCACCGACCGAACTTGCCTGATACCCTGAGACCTGCCGGAGACGGCAAGGCCGGCGGCCACTCCCAGGCAGCCCCTCTCAAAATGCAGCTCCACCTTGACGCCGGTTTCGGTTATGATTTCCACCCGTCCGAGGAGAGCCCGCATGCGCCTGCCCACATTCATCCTGGCCCTTGCCGTCTCAGCACTCGCAGCCTTGCCCGCATCGGCCGAGACCTACAAGACGCCGAAGGCGCTGCTCAAGGCGCTCTACAGTTACAACACCGACAACAGCGACGCCGAGGCGCCCTCGCCTTATTCGATCTTCTTCTCCGACCATCTGAACGAGCTCCTCCAGGCCGACCTCGACAATACGCCCGAGGGCGATGTCGGCGCGATCGACTTCGATCCCGTCATCGCGGGCCAGGACGGCACGGCGAGCGATGTCAGGATCGGCCAGCCGATCCTGCTGGATGATAAGGCCGAGGTGGAAGTTCAGTTCGAAAACGGCGAAGAGGTGACGCTCTTCTACACCCTGGTGCGGCAGCATGGTGGCTGGAAGGTCGACGATATCGCCAATCAGAAGGGGGATAATCCGTGGAGCCTGAGCGCGTTGCTGGGTGATGCGCAGTAGGCGATGGCCACAGGCCGCAAGATCAGCCCTCATGGTGAGGAGGAACCACGAGGGCGGGCGTGGAACTTCCGATACAATTTCGCATGCCCCGCCTCCAGAATCGAAGGCAATGGCTCCGGTGGCAGCCCCGCCCTTCGAGGCTTCAGCTTCGGCTTCCGCACCTCACGATGAGGGCTGATTGGTGTACCGACGCAGCAGGCGCCGCCCACGACACAATCCACACCGGCCGCCGAATCTGCCTTCCATCCCGTTTCGGCACGCAATCCCGCTATGACACATCAATACAAGGAACCGCTAACTCTCCGTCAAGTATCTGAATCTTCGGCATTTCCTGCCATCGATGCGAGCATGCCAAAAGAATCCCGCTTGCTTTTTGCCCGAAAAGCTGGCACCAATTCACCTACTCGGGCATTTGCATGCCGGTGACTGGACTGATGTGGTAATCCCTTCCGTTTGGAAGGCGGCGCGGGACTACCCGCCTACGTAGACGTTCTTTCCCCGTACGTGACTTCTCCGACTGACCCTTCGTCCCAATCGATCGGGGCGAAAGCTAAAGCCGTCCGCTTCCTCTCGGGGGCGCGGATACTACACAGACTAAGGGAAAAGGACGATCCCAATGGCCACCAAGGGCACCGTAAAATTCTTCAACCAGGACAAGGGTTTTGGTTTCATCACGCCGGACGGCGGCGCAAAGGACGTTTTCGTCCACATCTCTGCGCTGCAGGCTTCTGGCATCCAGTCGCTGCGCGAAGGCCAGCAGGTTACCTTCGACACCGAGCCGGATCGGATGGGCAAGGGCCCGAAGGCCGTCAACATCTCGGCTTCGTAAGTCAGACTTCCGCTTCGGCGGCATGAACGGCGCTCCGCAAGGGGCGCCGTTTCTGTTTGCGGGGTGAACGTCATTTGTCGATCGCACCGCCAGATGTTATATGCGCGCCGAAGAGATGATCCCGCCCCCGCGGCGGCGCGGCGCCCATGCGGCACCCAGAGAAGAACGAATTATGGAACGTCGATGACGCAGAAGAGCCCGATTTTTGCGGTCGCCCCGATGATCGACTGGACGGATCGGCATTGCCGTTATTTCCATCGGCAGATCAGCCGGCAGGCGCTGCTCTATACCGAGATGGTGGTGGCCGATGCGATCATCCACGGTCCGCGCGACCGGTTGCTCGGCCATGACGCAACGGAGCATCCGCTGGCGCTGCAGCTCGGCGGGTCGGACCCGGGCAAGCTTGCCGAGGCGGTGAAGATCGCAGAAGCCTACGGCTACGACGAGATTAACCTCAATGTCGGCTGCCCTTCCGACCGGGTGCAGTCGGGCACATTCGGCGCCTGCCTGATGCTGACGCCGGAGACAGTGGCCGAATGCATCGCGGCGATGAAGAGGGTTGCGACCGTGCCGGTGACGGTGAAATGCCGTATCGGCGTTGACGAGCAGGAGCCGGAACAGGCGCTGCCGGAACTCATCACCCACGTTCTCGATGCCGGCGCCGACGCGATCTGGATCCATGCCCGCAAAGCCTGGCTGAAGGGCCTGAGCCCCAAGGAAAACCGGGAAATCCCGCCGCTGGACTACGAGATTGTCTACCGGATGAAACAGCGCTGGCCCGATGTCTTCATCGGCATCAACGGCGGCATCCGCACGCTTGATGAAGCCGCCGCCCATCTCGACCATGTCGACGGCGTCATGCTCGGCCGCGCCGCCTACCAGAATGCCGCGATCCTTGCCGAGGTCGACCAGCGCTTCTTCGGCGCCCCCGCTGGGGAGCCGGACTGGGAAGGCCTGCGTGACCGGATGATGGCCTATGCCGAGCGCCATATCGCTGGCGGCGGCCGGCTGCAGCACGTCGCCCGCCACATGGTCGGCCTCTTCACAGGCCTACCCGGCGCCAGGCGCTACCGCCAGATCCTCTCGACCGATGCAGCCAAAAGCGGCGCCGGGCCGGAGGTGCTGGCGGCAGCCTTTGCGGCCGTCGATTTTGCAGGGACGGAGCAGGACGCAGTCAGCGCCTGACGTCGCGTTATGCCTTCATCGCCACTGCCGCATCGGTGGGTGCCGTCAGCGGTAGTGCTCGTATCCGCCATCTCGGTAAGCACCCGCCAGGCTGGTCCGCGGGCGGAAATAGCGGCAATGCCGATCCGTCCGGTCGATCATCGGGGGCACGATCACAAACGGAAATGCCGCGTGCGCTTACGGTACCTTACGGAATCTGCATCGGCTCATAACCGCGGCGTTGGCCGCAATATCTTCTTCTCGATCTTGCCGGCCACCGAAAACACCAGAATCTCCGTCTCCTTGCCGATCCTGCTGCCATCCATCGATCGAACGATATCATCGACGCCGCCGACCGGGCTGCCGTCGATCGCGAGAATATAGTCGCCCTCCTGCAGCCCTCCCTTTGCCGCCGGTCCCTCCGGCTCGACGCGGCGGATGCGGACGGAGGTCGTCTGCACCGTGCCCGCCGCAAGCGCCACACGGCGCGGCAGCACGATCGTATCGCCTGCAATACCGATGAAGGCACGCCTGACCTGGCCATAGCGGAGAATCTCCGAAACGACGAAATTGGCGGTATTCGACGCCACCGCGAAGGCGATGCTCTGCGCGCCCTGAATGACGGCGGTATTGACGCCGATCACCTCCCCGCTGGAAGACACCAGCGGCCCGCCCGAGTTGCCGGGATTGAGCGCTGCATCGGTCTGAATGACATCCTCCATCAGCCGGCCGCTGGCGGCCCGCATCGACCGGCCGAGCGCCGAGACGATGCCGGCGGTGACGGTCCATTCGAAACCGAGCGGGTTTCCGATCGCGATGGCGATATGACCCCGGCGCAGGCGCTGGGAGTCTCCGAGCTTGGCCCAGGCGCCGGTGCTTGTATTGGCGCGAATGAGGGCGATGTCGGTATCGATATCCCGGCCGAGCACGCGGCCCTCGGTAACGAACCCGTCGGGCGTGGTGATGCGAACGACCTTGGCGTCGTCGACGACATGGCTGTTGGTGATGATCAGGCCGTCGGGCGAGACGGCGAAGCCCGAACCGTGCCCCTGCCGGCCACCAACCCTCTCGATCCGGCTGACGGCCGGCCCGACAGTGTCGACTGCCGCTGCGATCGATTGCGAATAGGCATCGATCAACGCCCCGTCATTCTGAGGCGCAATATCCTTGTCCATGTAACCCATGATGTGACCCTCAGACGGCAGTAACGGCCGTCCGCCGCCGGCGAAGCCGTCGCCGTTGCGACGGTTCGCCACTGTGCTGTTGTTGAGGATTAGATGGTTGGGCGTCGACAGGCGTTCAAGTGAGGGCGTCATCCGTCCTCATCCCGAGCGATGAACGCCGCACTCCGCTCCGCATCCGTGACGCATCGACTAAAAATACCCCTGCCCGTGAACCCTGCTCCGATACAAAATTCTGTTATGTCAATTGAATACAAAGAGCAGCTTGATGAGATCGTCGACATATACGAACCTCGCCCCGCGCAGCCGTGCCTATGGCCTTGTCAATCTCGCCGGCAACGACGCAGACTTCTGATCGCATCAATCCAACCCATTAACGGAGTTAAAAGATGAGCACAGTCACCACCAAGGACGGCGTCGAAATCTTCTACAAGGATTGGGGGCCGAAAACTGCCCAGCCGATCATGTTCCATCACGGCTGGCCGCTCTGCTCCGACGACTGGGACGCCCAGATGCTGTTCTTCCTCGACAAGGGCTACCGGGTCGTCGCCCATGACCGGCGCGGCCATGGCCGCTCCACCCAGGTAGGCGACGGCCACGACATGGATCATTACGCCGCCGACGCCGCAGCCGTCGTCGAGCATCTCGATCTCAGGAACGCCGTCCATATCGGCCACTCCACCGGCGGCGGCGAAGCGACCCACTATGTCGCCCGCCATGGCCAGCCGCAGGGCCGCGTCGCCAAGCTCGTCATCATTGGCGCCGTGCCGCCGATCATGCTGAAAACGGATGCCAATCCCGGCGGCCTGCCGATCGAGGTCTTCGACGACCTGCGCAGGCAGCTCGCCGCCAATCGTTCGCAATTCTACCGTGACCTGCCGGCCGGCCCGTTCTACAGCTTCAACCGGCCGGGTGCGAAGGTGTCGGAGCCAGTCATCGACAATTGGTGGCGCCAGGGCATGATCGGCGGCGCCAAGGCCCATTACGACGGCATCAAGGCCTTTTCGGAAACCGACTTCACCGAAGACCTGAAGATCATCACCGTGCCGACTCTGGTCATGCACGGCGACGATGATCAGATCGTGCCGATCGCCGACTCCGCCCTGCTCTCGTCCAAGCTGCTGCAGAACGCCACGCTGAAGGTCTACGAGAAATTTCCCCACGGCATGTGCACTACCCATGCCGACGTCATCAATCCCGACATCCTCGCCTTCATCAAGGGCTGACCGATCAATCCGCCGGGCGCCGATCAGGCTCCCGGCAGTCGGAATGAGTGCGCGGCGAAATCATCATCGGCCGACTGCAACAAACGAGCGCCGCCCGATCAGGCCGGTCGATTGATGGCCGGTTACGCATTTCGCATGAAACCGTTTTCGCCGATTTGCGTTTAGCGGCCATGAAAAGAGAACGTGAACCCTCATCAAAGGCTTACCGGCAGGATCGTTTCGAAAACACCGAGCGCGCCGCCAAGGAAACCATCGAGGCGGAGCAGCGGGCCCGCCGGGAGAAAACCAAGCGGCTGAAAGAACTGCGCCTGTCGAAGCAAAGCGACAAGGATCCCGCGCCCAGGTAGATCCCACGCTGGCGAGATCTGTCACGCCGCGCCCATCGGCCTGACACAGATCGGCGCTGCGCTCGCCCGCATCTTTCCGGGCGTGCGTGCACGCGCGCCCTGAATTGTTTTTGAACATCAGACGTTCGCCCATCTTGCAGAGCCAAGATCGCGAAATTATCTTTTTTCCATCGATAGCGATTCACGGCATCGGAAAGGGCAGATTGCGATGTCAGACAAGCTGTTCAGCACGCGTGACGAACCGCTCGCATCCGAAGACCTCGATGTGTGCAGGCGTGTCCATGAAGGGTTGTGTCACGAACTCCAGATTAACCGATCGGGAGAGAAAGCCGCCCGTCTCGGCGCTCTGATCATCGAGCTTTATCGGCAAGGTGTGCATGACGAGACCCAGCTTCGATTGCTGGCCGGCGGCAAACGAGCCTGAGAACACAATCCGCCACACGCTCGGATAGCATCCTTCCAATCTACGGCAGGACGCCACCGCCGGCGGCCAAGCTATCTCTTGCGTTAGCAAATACGCACATAGATTGCCCCTCCTCATCCCGAAATGAAACCAATTGCCTTCCCCAGCGTTATACCCTCGATACATCCATTGACCCAAGGTGAGTGAAATGAACAGATTCGCCATCATTGCCCTGTCGATAGCGACGGCCTTCTCCGGAATGCCGGTCTCGGCAGCTCCCGTCTTTGTGCCGAGCCCGGCGCAGCAGGCGGCCGCGCAGCCGGTCCCCGGAGGTGGCAAGATCATCACCGTCGGCTGCAATAACTTCACGAACTGCCCTGGCCAGTTTGGTAACAATGACGACTGGTACCGCAAACGCCACCACTACCGCGACCGCAGCTATTATCGGGACCGAGACTACTATCGCGGCGACCGCTACGGCCGGCGCTATGGTCACCGCTACCGTCATGACAATACCGGCGCCATCATCGGCGGCTTGGCGGCAGGCGCCCTGATCGGCGGCATCATCGCCTCGCAGCCGCGCGCCTACCGTTCCACCGGCTACAGCTCGCACGCCGAATATTGCTATGCTCGCTATCGGTCGTACCGCGCCTACGACAACACTTACCAGCCGAACTACGGCCCGCGCCGCCAGTGCCGGTAATATCCAGTCACCTGGCCCGGAAGGAAGCCTCGCATGAACATGCGGGGCTTTTTTTGCTACGTATCAGCGCCACGGTGACCTCCACAATAGCAAGGACGGACGGAGCAAGGCTTGCCGGCCTTTACCCCGTCCGTCCCGTCAGCCTAGGAGTGAAGCACTTTAGCGACTACTTTACTCCGGGAGTGGTTCGCTGCAGGAGTGAGGCACTCCTGCAATGATCCACTTCGGGATGAGTCGCTTCCGGAGTGACGGCACCACTTCCTCGGGGTCAGGGCTGAGCTTTCGGTTGGTAAATGGCGGCCGGCTTCGGCTTCTTCTCCGTCCATTGCGGCGGCGCGCCGTATTTGCCGGCGACCGCGCCAATCAGCCCCGGCTCGCGGCCGAAGGTATCGCAGGCGGCGTATTTCGGCTTTCCGCCGAGCCAGGATTTCATCCGCTGGCCGGAAGGAAGTGAAAGGTCCAGCCCCTTCGGCTCCTTGCGTGCGATCAGCATGCGGGAAAATTCGCTGCTGAACTTCGAAGCAAGGCCATAGGCGTCGCCCACGTCGGAAACGCGCGGCTCGTTCTGCAGCGAGTTCGCCCCGCGTGACCAGACCATCGCCGCCCGCTGCACGCCCGAGCCGTCGACGGCTTCAGCCTCTACCGCCAGTCCGCCGAGGCCTGCCGGCAGCCGCGGCACGCCGACCGGCAGCACGAAACCGGTACCGACGGTCACGACGGCGGAAACACCAGCCATCGCTTTGTTGGTCGGCACGATGTCTGTAACGACGGAGCGGATCGTTAGGTCGGCGGGCTCGCCCGGTGCCACTATCCGGTATTTATCGCTGAGCGAGATGCAAAGCGCCCGGTCGAGCGCATTCGACACCATCGTCCGATCATCAGGCGATTTGATGCGGGTCGCGGCGCTGAAGGCAAAGGTGGTCGGGGCGATGGCGACCGTCTTCGCCGGCGCAAGACCCGTCCCGTCGACATAGATGCGCGACTTCTGAAGCTTGCCCTTGGGCGGACCGAGATTGGAATAGGAAGAAAGCGTGCCCGCTTGCTTCAGCGGCACCGTGCTGCACCCGGCCGCAGCCGCCGCAAGCGCCAGCGGCAGGGCAAAGGAAAAAAACTTCGAAATCCGCTTTGAAAAGGAAGAAGTGAATGGATTGCTGCGCACTCTGTCTGGCCTCCATCGCCGATAGCGCATAACCCCGAAATCGAGATCGATTTCGGAAAGGATTATGCGCAGTTTATAGTGCTAGAGCGTCCTTAGCGCGTCTGTCGGACGCGCGGCGCTCTAGTTCAGGCAAAAGTGGCGGCCGAGAATTGCCGCAGCATTACATCGTTTCCGGCAGCGTCGGCTGCCGGAAGCAACCCGCATCATCAAAGCCGGATCGTCACCTCGGTGCCGGCGTCGCCGCTCTCGATGCTGACTTCGCCGCCATGGTTTGCGGCGATCTGCTTGACGAGGCTGAGGCCGAGCCCCGCCCCCGTGCTCTTCGGCGTGACGCGATAGAATGGTTCGAACACCAGTTCGCGGTGCTCGGCCGGAATCCCCGGCCCCTCGTCGGCGACGCTGATCCGACCGCCGCCGGAGGCCGACACGGAGACGGTGATCATGCCGCTCCCGCCGCCATGGTCGATGGCATTGCGCACGAGGTTGCTCACCGCCCGCGGCAGCGCCGAGGGGCTGCCCTTGCGCTTCAGGCTCTCGACCTCGCTCTGAAACGAGATCTGGTAGCCGGCGCCGATCGCCAGCGGCGCGAGGTCGGCAACGACGGAGCGGGCAATCTCGACGAGATCGACCATTTCATGGAGATCGGTCGCCTGGTCGTTGCGCTCGAAATCGAGCAGTTGCTCGGCCGTCTCCGCCAGCCGCGCGACGTCGTCGAGCAAGCGCCTGCGGTCCTGCCCGTCGGCCGTTCCATCGATCCGCGTCTGCATGATCGCGATCGGCGTCCTCAGTTCATGCGCCGCATCGATCAGGAAGTGTTGCCGTTTGCGGTACTCGTTTTCGAGCCGGTCGAGCGCCTCGTTGAAGGCGATCACCAGCGGCGCGACCTCCCGCGGAATGCCGTCGAGCGGCAGGCGCGCATCGTAGCGGCGGGCGTCGATCTCGGATGCCTTGCGGGCGACCTCGCTGACGCTGGCCAGCCCCCGCCGGACGATCCTGGGAACGGCGAGAAAAACCGCGGGCAAGGCGATGACGAACAGCGGGACGTAGATCGGATAAACGGCGCCCATCAGGGTAAGAACCGGCCAGCCCTTGTCGGCAACGCCGCCAAACAGAACCCGTAGCTCGCCGATCGCGGTCTCCACGCTTTCGACCGAGGCGATCTCGCCCGTGCCGGCCGATCCCCTGATATCGGCCCCTTCGAACAGGTAAGTCAGACGCGCAAGCTCGCTGTAGGCTGCAGGAATAGTCCCGTAAGACACGGAGGAACCGTTCGTCGTGGCCGCGACATACCAAAGCCCGTCATACTGCCGCTTGAGTGCATCCAGCTCCGGCGTCTCCGTTATTTCGAGCCGTCCCTCGGCATCGAGCGCAACGGCCGGAGCCAATGCGGCGGTGACATGGTCCTCCAGCGCGACGTTCGGCGAGAGGATCGTCGCACCGTAGAAGCAGAGCCCGATGGTGACAGCAGTCACCACACCGACGAAGACCAGGCTGAGCTGCCAGCTGAGCCGCCACCAGAGCGAAGGGTTAGGCTTGCACTTTTCGCCCATCATTCTTCCTTCAGGAGATAGCCGACGCCGCGGATATTGTGGATCGAAACCTCAGCGCCAGCCTCGGCAAGCCGCCTGCGCAGCCGCGAAATGTGCGCATCGAGCGCGTTTGACTGGATTTCCTCTTCGTAGTTGTAGACGGCCGCCTCGAGCGTCGCGCGCAGCACGGTCTTCTCCTTGCGCTTGGCAAGGGCCGCCAGCACCAGCAGCTCGCGTCGGGGCAGATCGAGCGGCGCGTCATCGATGGTTACGCTGAGATGTAAGGGATCGATCACCATCCGCCCGGCGGTGATCTTGAGTTCGGCAAGGTTCGGCGGCCGCCGCAGCACGGCTCTCAGCCGCGCCATCAGTTCCTCCACCAGAAACGGCTTGCCGAGATAGTCGTCGGAGCCGAGATCGAGCCCTTGCACCCGCTCCTTCGGCTCATTCAGCGCCGTCAGCACGATGATCGGCGTGTCCTTGCCCGTCCGCCTCAGCTGCGGAATGAAGCTCAGCCCCTCTCCATCGGGCAGGCGCCGGTCGAGCAGGATCGCGTCATAGAGGTTCTGCCGCGTCAGCTCGACGGCATCGGCCAGATGCATCGTGTGGTCAGTGACGATCCCATGTTTGCCGAGCGCTGCCGACAGCGCTTCGGCCAGCTCCCGCTCGTCTTCTATCAACAATATCCGCATCGCCCGCCTGTGTTCTCAGTTTCCCTTTTCTCCGCCACAAGGGTTGCGGCAGCATTGCGGAGCTTGCAAGGCGCCGGTCATGCTGCCGCAATTGTCGAGGTCCACCACAAAGACTATCCGCGGCATTTGGAGATCGAGATGATCCGACCTATCCTCCGTTTCCTCACGAGACACGTCCTCTCGGCCTTCATCCTCGCCGCGCTGCTCGCAGCCCCGCTGGTGATACTGCACACGCTTGACGGAAAAGCAGGGGGCGGGAGCGGCCTCCTGATGGAGGTCCGATGACAAGGCAAGCCTCCTAGACGGCTGCCTTGCAATAGGCCGAGAAAGCCTGAAGATAGGCCTGCACCCTCGAACGGTTCTCCGCCGTCTCGACCGCCCGCAACACCTCGGCCGGTTCCAGCTTCATCAGAGGAAGCCGGAGGAAGATATCCTCGGCGAACCGATCGGTGATGGTGGCAAGGATGGTGCGCAGACCGGCGAGCATATCATCGCCCCGATGCGATGCGTGCAGCAGCGCGACGGGCTTGTGGACGATCTGCTCTCCCGACACCAGCCAGTCGATCGCATTCTTGAGGCCGCCGGGGATGGATCGCACATATTCCGGGCTGGCAATGATCACCCCGTCACTCCCAGTGATCATTGCGACGAAATCCCGCACCGCCGGCGGCAGAGCTTCCCCCTCGAGATCCGGTGAGAACACCGGCAAACCTCCCACGCCATCGAAGATCGCAATCTCGATCTCACGTGGCGCGACGGCGCTGACCGCCCGCAGCATGGCCGTATTGGTGGAATTGCGCCGAGCGCTGCCGGATATTGCGAGAATCTTCATGAGCCTAACAGCGATCGATTGATCATGGCTGTCAACGCAAAAGCCTGCGCCGCCGCGCGTCTTTTCAGAAAGGCAGAACACGCTGCAGGACTTTGAACTGCCCGATTGAGTGATCGGCAAAAGCGACTTTTGCTTGCACTCGCCGAGCCCGGCGTTAGCCTGCGTTCCAATCCTCACAGCTGCCGAATCGGCGGGAAATACATATGACGGCTTTGATCGAGGCACGCGGCGTCAGCAAGCGCTTTCGGCAGCACAAGAGATTTCCGGGCCTGCTCGGCGCCCTGAAGACGCTGGTGACGAGCGAATATAACGAAGTCCTGGCCGTTTCCGACATTGAATTCGATGTCGATGCCGGCGAAGCCGTCGGTTATCTCGGCCCCAATGGCGCCGGCAAATCCACCATGATCAAGATGATGACCGGCATCCTGGTGCCGAGCGCCGGCACGCTCTCCGTGCTCGGCCGCACGCCGCATCTGAAAAGGATGGACAATGCGCGCGAGATCGGCGTCGTCTTCGGCCAGCGCAGCCAGCTGTGGTGGGATCTGCCGCTGGTCGACAGTTTTACCTTGCACCAGCGCATCTACGATATTGCGCCCGCCCGCTATGCGGACAATCTCCGGCGCTTCAGCGAGTTGCTCGACCTCACGCCCTTTCTCGACCGCGCGGTGCGTCAGCTCAGCCTCGGCCAGCGCATGCGCGCCGAGATCGTCATGTCGCTGCTGCACGATCCGAAGATCCTCTTTCTCGACGAACCGACGATCGGGCTCGACGTGGTCGCCAAGGATGCGGTGCGGCGGTTTCTCGCCGAGATCAACCGCGAGCGCGGCGTCACCATCATCCTCACCACCCATGATCTGCAGGACATCGAAACCATCTGCCCGCGGCTGATCATGGTCGATCATTCGAGGCTGATCTTCGACGGCGAATTGAGGAGCCTGCGCTCTGCCTTAGGCTCGGCCCGGCGGCTGACCCTTGAATTTGCCAGCGACCCCGGGCCGCTGCCGCTGAGCACCGCTTCGCTCGTCAGCGACGAGGGCCTGCGCAAGAACTATTTGATCGAACGCGAAGACGTTTCGCTGGTCAGGATCCTGTCGGAGGTCGGAAGCGACCGCGGCCTCAAGGATGTGGCGCTGCACGAGCCCGACATCGAAGAGGTCATCCGCACCTTCTACCAGGGCCGCAACGCCAGGGCGCGGGCGTCATGAGCGCCTATTCCGCCTTCGCGCGCAGCGCTTTCCATTCCCAGCTCGCCTACCGCAACGAGGTGTGGGCCAACATCTTCGGCAAACTGGTACAGGTCATCGCCCGCGTCGCCATCTGGCAGGCAGCCTATGCCGGCGTCGGTGCAACGGTGGTCGGCGGCGTCTCGCTGCAGCAGATGGTGACCTATGCGCTGCTCGGCGGGGCCGTGATGGGTGCCACCCGCCCCGAAAGGATCATCAACGAGATCGGCCGGTCGCTGAAGACGGGGGACGTCGCCGTCTGGCTGCTGAAGCCCATCTTCTATCCGCTCTACATTTTCGCCAATGAATGCGGCAGTTTCGGCTATCGCCTGATGACGCAGGTCATCCCGACCGTCGCCGTCACGGCGATGTTCTACGGCATGCTGCCGCCGGCAAGCCTATTCGACGGCGCCATGTTCATCGTCTTCTGGATGCTTTCCTTCATCCTGCTGTCCCTGATGTCGATGTTCTGCGGCCTCATCGCCTTCTGGCTGATGACGAGCTTCTCGCTCGACTGGATCCTCGGCGCCCTGCTGCAATTGTTCTCCGGCCTGCTGGTGCCCTTCTGGTTCTTCCCCGAGCCGCTGGCGACGATCGCCCGCCACCTGCCCTTCGCCTGGGTGGTCTATTATCCCAATGCGGTCTATCTCGGCCGGCTTTCGGCTGCCGACACCTGGTTTCATCTCGGCCTCGGTCTCGGCTGGGCCGGATTGTTCTTCTTCGGCGTCCTTTGGCTCTGGCGCTCAGCCTCGACCCGCATCACCGTGCAGGGAGGCTGATCATGCTCCTCCATCACCTCCGCGTCATACCGTTGCTGGTGCGTATGCATATCCGCTCGCAGATGGAATATCGCGGTGCCTTCTGGCTCGATCGCCTTGCACAGATCCTTTCCTATGGCAGCGTTTTCGCCACCATCGGCATCCTGCTTGCCCGCTTCGATACGTTGGGAGGATGGAGCTGGCCGGAGCTCGCGCTGCTCTACAGCTTCCAGCTGCTGGCCTACTCCCTCGGTGCTGCGATGAGCTTCACGCAGCTTCGCGATCTTGAGGAACTGGTGCGTCTCGGCACTTACGATGCGCTGCTGGTCAAGCCGTTCAGCCCCTGGGTCTATCTGATCTTTTCCGGTCTCAATGTCGGCTATGCCGGCCACATCATCCTTGCGGTGCCGCTGCTCGGCTGGGCAGTTTTTTCAGTCGATTTCGCCTGGTCGGTCCCTTCAGCCCTGTTCCTCGTCGCCGCACTTTTCAGCGCCACGCTGCTGACCGCCGCCCTCATCACCATGATCGGCGCCACCGCGCTGATCTGGGTGCGCTCCAACCATCTGTTCTCGATCTTCTTCGGCTTCTGGGAACTGATGCGCTACCCTCTCAACATCTTTCCCGGCAGCGTCCAGATCACCCTCCTCACCGCCGTTCCGCTGGCGCTGACCAGTTCGGTTCCCGTCGCCGCCCTGCTCGGCAAACCCGTCCCGATCCTTGGCGGCTGGGCCGGCCCAGCGGCGCTGGCGGCCGGCCCGGTCTGGGTGCTGATCGCAATGGTGTATTGGCGCTACGCCACCGGCAAATACCAGGGCGCCGGTGGCTGATGGGCCCGGCTGACTTCGCTTGATATCAGCATGCCGGCGCCGACGATTTGGAGCGAACCTCGAGGAACGCCGCCGTCAACCTCGCCAGCACCGCGGATGTACGCGTGCCGTTGGCTCCGCCGATCGGATCGACGATATGGATGTGCCGGAGATCCTCCATGAATTCCTCCCACATCGGCGGCCCGCCTTCTTCGAGAAGCTCGGCGCGGATGCTCAGTTCCTCGCTGACAGGCAGATGGCGCCGCCCCCAGGCGCCGATCATGGCGAAGACGGGAACGAGCTGGATCGCCGGCTCCGCCAGGCTGTAGATCGCTTTCTGGCTGTGGCTCGGATCATCCCGCTTACTGATGAATTCCAGCGAGAGCAGGCGCTTCAACCTGGCGGCCAGGATGTTGGAGGCGATCCCCTCTTCCGAATGGGTCAGAAGATCGCGGAAATGGCGGCGGTTGCCGAACATGATGTCGCGGATGATAATGAGGCTCCACCGGTCGCCCAGCACCTCCATCGTCAGGTTGATCGGGCAGCCCGAGCGCCGTTCGATATCCACCAAGCATCTCCATCAAAAACTGGTTGCAATATAGGAGCGCTTATGCGACAAAGCAACCAGTTTCAAAATGAAATCAGATGGAGGAAAGCATGTCCAAAGTGCGTGTCGCAGGGTTTTCCGTTTCCGTGGATGGTTTCGGCGCGGGTCCGGAACAAAGCATGCAAGATCCGCTCGGCAAGCGGGGGCCGGAGATGTTCCAATGGTTTTTCCATACCCGCACTTTCCGCGCCATGCAGGGAAAGGACGACGGTTCGCAAGGGATCGACGAGGATTATGCCGCCCGCGGCATGGCCAATTTCGGCGCCTTCATTCTCGGGCGCAACATGTTCGGCCCTATCCGCGGCGATTGGCCGGATGATGCCTGGAAGGGCTGGTGGGGGGCGAATCCGCCGTACCACGCGCCAACCTTCATCCTGACGCACTATCCCCGCGAACCGATCGTCATGGAAGGCGGCACGACCTTCCACTTCGTCACCGGCGGTATCGAGGAGGCACTCGCCAAGGCGAAGGCCGCGGCCGGCAGCGGGGACGTGAAGATCGGCGGCGGGGTCAGCACCGTCCGCCAGTATCTGCAGGCCGGCCTGATCGACGAACTGCATTTCGCCGTCTCGCCCGTCGTGCTCGGCAAGGGGGAAGCGATGTTTGCAGGCATCGACCTGCCGGCCCTCGGCTTCCGCGTCGCCGAGCATGTCGCCACCGAACATGCCACACATATCGTGCTGGCAAAATAAGCCAGCCGCCTGCCGCGGGATGCCGGCGGCAAAGGGATGATGACCGGGAAGCGCGGGCAACCGGGCCTGCGCCGTACGCTAAAAAATAGCGGTGGTGTTGCCGGGGAATGAGCGTAGAGTGAATGCCATCGGCCCATCGGCATCGGCACGACCGCTTGAGAGACCATAGTGCTCTTGCCGCTTACGGAGGGCGCGACCATGCTCCTATCGCTCATCTCTCTCAACGATGATGAAATAACGATCGTCACCGATGCCGTCCGGCAATGGTGCGGCGAGAGGAAGCTCGACATCGACAGCATCGAAGGGCGCCGCGCCATCACTATTGCCGTCGATCTCGTCCAGATGAACACTCGCCGCGACAGGCTTTTTGCCGAACTGTCGAAGCAGTTGGCCCACCAGTAGGATCCGACATCGATCCATCGAAGCCAACGCACCAGCCGCACTTGGCGGCTGCGTCGAGACGTCTTGCGGATCACCATCCCCTCGCCTATGGGATGGCAACATCCGCAAGGCCTCTCCCCATGCTTCGTTTTGTTCTCCACGTTCTGATCGTTCTCATTCTGACGGTGCTGACGCAGATCGGCGGCGTCGCCTATCTCATCGCGCTGGCCGCGTCCCGCGCCTGGGGCATCCGTCGCTTTCCGGCGAAACTTGCCATCTTCCTGCTTTGTTATGCCGGTGCGACATTTGCCGCGGGTCTCGCAGCCCCGATGTTCGGGCGGGTTCCCCTCTCCTGCATATCGGGCGCCACGGACAGGCTGGTGGTCCGCTCCCCGATCTATTGCCTGCTGAACCGCAACTACGTCACGCCCGACCTGCGCGATCTGGCAAAGGCACTTGCCGCCTATATGGACGAGAAATTTCCCGGTACCGTCACTGTCGCGCTGGATGCGAATTTCCCCTTCGTGAACGGCTTTCCGCTGCTGCCACATCTGTCGCATGCCGACGGCAAAAAGCTCGACTTCGCCTATTATTACAAGAATGCGGACGGCGTCTTCCTGAATGGTGCCACCCGCTCCCCGATCGGTTATTTCGCCTTCGAAGAGCCGGCGCCTGGCGACGAACTGCCATGTGAAGGACGCAACGACTGGCTGACCACGCGCTGGGATTTCGACGCGCTGCAGCCATTGTTTCCGGCCTATGGCATCGAGGAGCAGCGCACATCGGCCGCGGTCGCCTGGCTGACCAGCGAAGGTGTGACGCGCTTCGGCCTGCAGAAAATCTTCATCGAGCCGCATCTAAAGAACGCGCTTGGCATTACCGACAGCCATGTTCGCTTCCAAGGCTGCCGCGCCGCCCGCCACGACGACCATATCCATATCCAGATTGAATGAGGGAGGTTGCTCCGTATGAATATTTTCATTCTGCTGATCGGTTTTCCGGGAGTCGGCAAACTCGCGATCGCCAAAGAATTAAGTCTGCTTTTCCCCGCAAAGATTATCGACAATCACTGGTTCAACAACCCGATACTGCGCCTCCTGGATGACGACGGAACGTCTCCCCTCCCGGAAGGAATATGGGAGTACACCGGAAGAGTTCGGCAAGCCGTCTTGGATGCGATCGTGGCCTACAGCGCGCCCTCGGCAAATTTCATCTTCACGCATGCCGGGATTGAAGGAGATCAGCGAAGCATCCGCACGTTTCAACAAATTGCTGCCGCAGCAGAACAACGCCAAGCCTTGCTGGTCCCCGTGCGGTTGCTCTGCGACGAAGACGAGTTGGCACGCCGGATTTCGACACCGGCACGCCGTGCCCACCTGAAATCCATAGATGTGGAAGCTTCGAGAAAACGCAGCCGACAAGCGTGCGTTCTCGATCCCCAACATCAAAACACCCTCATGCTGGATGTCACTTTCGCATCACCACAGGAAAGTGCGGCCGCCATCCGAGATCATGTTTTGAACGCCGCAGGCAGCGCCACAGCTGGCCATAGCTTGAAAGCCGATACCGGCAGCGCTTAGGAGCTACAAGACCGCCGGGCCACATCGCGCGCCTCGCCAGCGCCTATATTTACCTCATGGAGAACGACTTCGTGACCAGCAAGACGCTCCATCATGACGGGCAGCGATCGATCTAGACTCCACGGCACGCCCCCTCTCCAGCCTCATCCTGAGGTGCGTAGCCCACAGGGCGAAGCCTCGAAGGACGGGGCTGGCCACCAGCGGCATACGCCAAGCGCCACACGCGCCTACCGAACCGGCAACTCGTAGCTCCGCTTCAGCGTTTCCATCGGCACGTCGGTCTTGACGCTGAGGACGCTCGGAATGCGCGTCAAGTGGTCGGCCTGGAAACGCCAATAGCTGTGAAGATCGGCGGTGACGATGCGCAGCACGGCGTCGCACTCGCCCGTCGTCAGATAGCATTCCATCACCTCTGGAAACCGCCTGACGGCCTCGGCGAAGCGCAGGGTGACCTCGGCATCCTGGGTCTTGAACCACACCCGGGCAAAAACCGTCAGCCCCGCCCCGACCTTGGCCGGGTCCAGAACCGCAACATAGCGATCGATGATCCCGGCCTCTTCCAGGAGCCGCACGCGGCGCAGACAGGGCGAAGGCGACAGCCCCACTTCCTTTGCCAGCTCGACGTTCGAAATGCGCCCGTCGCGCTGGAGCACGCGCAGGATATGGCGATCGATCGCATCGAGGACAGCCGGCATTTTATAGCTCCGAGCTCTTCTGCAGTGGCATAATATGCCAAACATTCGCAATTTTAAGCACGCTTCGCAAGCTCATTGCGAGAGATATGACCTATCGTTCCACGCATCGATTTTTTTGTGGAGATGGTTGATGACAGGGCAGATAGATAAAATCGTGCTCGCGTATTCCGGCGGCCTGGATACCTCGATCATTCTCAAATGGCTGCAGGAGACCTACGGATGCGAGGTCGTGACCTTCACCGCCGATCTCGGTCAGGGCGACGAACTCGAGCCGGCGCGGGCGAAGGCGGCAATGTTTGGGGTCAAGGACGTTCGTATCGTCGATCTGCGGGAAGAATTCGTCCGCGACTTCGTCTTTCCGATGCTGCGCGCCAACACGCTCTATGAGGGGCAATATCTGCTCGGCAGCTCCATCGCCCGGCCGCTGATCGCCAAGCATCTGGTCACCATAGCCCGGCAGGTCGGCGCCGATGCCGTCGCCCATGGCTCCACAGGCAAGGGCAATGACCAGGTCCGCTTCGAGCTCGCCGTCAATGCGCTCGATCCGTCGATCAAGGTTATCGCTCCCTGGCGCCAATGGAACATCCGCTCCCGCATGCAGCTTCTGGATTATGCCGAGATGCATCGGATCCCGGTGCCGAAGGATAAGCGCGGTGAAGCACCCTTCTCGATCGACGCCAACCTGCTGCACACCTCCACCGAAGGCAAGATCCTCGAAAATCCGGCCGAGATCGCGCCCGAATATGTCTATCAGCGCACGGTCGACCCCGTCGATGCTCCCGATACCCCCGAGACCGTGACCATCGGCTTCGAAAGCGGCGACCCGGTGTCCCTGAACGGCGAAGCGATGGCGCCGGCTGCCCTGCTCTCCGCGCTCAACAGCTTCGGCGGCCGGCACGGTATCGGGCGGCTCGATCTCGTTGAAAACCGCTTCATCGGCATGAAATCGCGAGGGGTCTACGAGACGCCGGGAGGAACGATCCTGCTAGCGGCCCATCGCGGTATTGAATCGATCACGCTCGATCGCGCCGCCGCACATCTGAAGGATGAGATCATGCCTCGTTACGCCGAGCTGATCTATAACGGCTTCTGGTTCTCTCCGGAGCGGGAAATGCTGCAGGCTCTGATCGACCGGAGCCAGCACTTCGTGAGCGGCCAAGTGACGGTAAGGCTCTACAAGGGAAACGCTGCGGTCATCTCGCGCGCCTCGCCCTGCGCACTCTATTCCGCCGATCTCGTCACCTTCGAGGAAAGCTCCATCGCCTATGACCATCACGACGCCGAAGGCTTCATCAAGCTCAACGGATTGCGGCTCAGGAGCTGGGCAGCCCGCAATTGCAGGTAAGCGCCAGCCCGTGTGTCAGCCAGCGCGCCCAGCGTGCACAGCGCGGCATCTAATTTCAAACGATTTTAAAAATCGCCACTCGAGAGTTAATCGATTTTAATTTTATCATTAAAATTTTCTTGTTGCGGCGCAAAAGAATTTAGACATTAATTTTCTCAGATGCACACTGTGTCCGTTGGAGGAACTCGCATGACTGTGACATTTCCGCTCACCGAGAAGCGCGATGCGGAGGCTTTGCTGAAGCACCTGACGACGTACAAACTCAGCTATCCGGGAAACTGCGTCGTCTCGCTCAAGGCCTACGTCGCCCAAGTCTCATCCTGTCACACGACGGCACTCGGCACCGCATTTACCGCTTGGTAGGGACCGAATCTCCTCCTAGGCGAGACGCGGCGGCAGCTTTTTAAAAAATTTGTCGAATCCCGGACGCGCCGTTGTCGTACGTGTAAAAATTCCTATTCTGAGCGCCGCCGGTGGCGATGAAAAACTGAGTTATCCCGGTTATCGCGGTAGGAATTTCAGATCACATCATGACCACACTCAGTCGCCATGATCTCAGCGATATCAACCATGGCGACTGGGTGGATCGCAGATTGCCGGCCGCATGGCGGCCATACACGCGGCTGGCGCGGCTCGATCGCCCGGTCGGAATATGGCTGACGCTTTTCCCATGCTGGGCTGCCCTCATCCAGGCATCGCACAGTCTGCCGGGCCTAGGTGAGCTCGTGATCTTCTCTCTCGGCGCCTTGCTGATGAGAAGCGCCGGCTCCACGGTCAACGACATCGCCGATCGGAAGTTTGACGGCCATGTCGAGCGAACCCGCTTCCGCCCGCTTGCAAGCGGTGAGCTTGGCACACTGCAAGCCTTCGTCTTTCTGGCCGTGGAACTCACGGCTGCGGCCGCGCTTCTGCTCTTCCTGACACCTTATGCACGCCTGGTGGCGATCTCGGTTCTGCCGCTCGTCTTCCTCTATCCGCTCTGCAAGCGTTTCACCTATTGGCCCCAGGCCGTCCTGGGCGCGGCGTTCAATTGGGGAATGCTGATGGCATGGGCCGAGCTTGCAGGCCATATCCCGGCCGGCGCCGTTCTGATGTGGGCCGGGGCGATCGCCTGGCAGATCGGCTATGATACGGTCTATGCCTATGTCGACGTCAGGGATGACACCCGCCTCGGCTTGAAATCCACCGCGATCCTGTTCGGCCGGCACGGCAGGATGTGGATCGGCTTGTTCTATGCTCTGGCCGTTGGGGCTTGGTCGCTCGGGGGCTGGCTGTTGGAGATGACGCCGCCTTATGCGATCGGAATGCTGGTGATCGCAGCCCACCTTGCCTGGCAGGTCCGGCGGATCGACCTCGCCCGCCCGGACCTCAATTATCGCCTTTTCCTCGCCAATATCCTGACAGGCGCGCTGCTGGCCGGCACGGCTTTATCAGGCACATGGTGAAAAGTTCGAGGACGCGACGCCCATGAGCTATCTGAAACAAGGCGTGCTTGCCGCGGCCATGATGCTGGCAGCAACGATGACATCCCCGCATCAAGCCCATGCCGAGCAATGTGAACAGCAGAGTTTTGAAGAGACGAAATACGTCATCTGCACCCTGGAAGCGGGAAAGGCCGACCTGCGCCTGTTCTGGAAGGGTGCCGATAGCGCACCGTACAGGACTTTTTCAAGCCTTGCCGAAGCCGTCCGTGCCGAGGGGAAGACGCTGGTGCTGGCCGTCAACGCCGGCATGTACCGGGCCGATTTTTCGCCGATGGGACTGTATGTCGAGAACGCCAGGGAATTGAAACCCGCCAATACCGCAAAGGCCGAAAGCTCCGCCGGCCAGGTGCCGAATTTCTACAAGAAGCCGAACGGCGTGTTCTTTCTGGCTGAAACCGGCGCCGGCATCCTTCCCACAGATGAATTTCTGAAGCGTGCGCCCAAGGTGCGGTTCGCCACCCAGTCCGGGCCGATGCTCGTCATCGCCGGCACGCTGAATCCGATCTTCATCCCCGGCTCGACCGATCGAACCCGGCGAAGCGGTGTCGGCGTCTGCGACACCGGCACGGTTCGCTTGGCGGTCAGCGAAGACGGGGTGAATTTCCACGATTTCGCACGGCTCTTCCGCGACAATCTGAAATGCCCCGACGCTCTGTTTCTCGATGGCGGAAACGGTGTCGGGCTCTACTACCCGGCAATCGGCCGCAACGACCGCTCCTGGCACGGCGGTTATGGCCCGATGCTCGGCGTGGTCGAGTAGCGGAGGAAATCGGCCTTCATCAAGGCGGGCGTTAAGCCTGATGCTTCATCGAGCATTCAGCCGGTCACCAAAAAACCTGGCCGTGGCCGTGATCAGCCGGTCCAGCATATCGACGTTCTTCCAAGTGTTGAAAATGTGATCCATGGGAGCCTCCCAAACTTGGTGTGCCCCCTTATGCGCCCGAGCGAATTTTGCCGCTGTTCCCACAGGAATGGCAGTATCCAGGCTGCCTTCAGCAAGGAAAACCGGTCCATCATACTTAGCAATCTCGTCCAGCGGATCCAGGCTTTCGACGTCCGCAAAGAAGTCATGGCCGAGAGTTAGGGACGAGCCCCACGGAAGTTTAACCTTGGTGGGCGATCGGTTTTCGAGCGCCCGTTCATACACGTTACGCCCAATCAAGGCTGGAAAGGTTAGTTTCGGCTCGCCGACGGGAGCCCAGAGCGCGACCGCCGCTGGCCGATTTGATCGGCCAGCCGCCACCGCAGCGACCAGCCCGCCCTGGCTCCATCCCAGCAGAAAGATCGCATTCGGACCACCGGACGGCAGATCGCCGGCGAAATCCATTGCAGCGATGCAATCCTCAACCTGGCGATTATACGTCGTATCCTGAAAGCGCCCGCTGCTTTCCCCGACACCTCGAAAGTCAATCCTCAGGCTCGAAAAACCCAGAGACGCGAGCTTCTCAGCCGTATGCGTGAAGATACCGGTGCCGGTCTGAGAAATCGTGAGTTCGTGCCGCGTTCCTCCGAACCCATGGAGAAGCACGACAATCGGTGCGTTTGCCGAAATCGCCAGCAATGTTCCGACAACACGATGCCCATCAACATCAAAGCTTACCGTTTCCTCTGCCGCCATCGCTTCCTCTGAACCTCCCCATCAAAGCCTATCCCTTCCCCGCCCGCACCATTTCGGCGCGCATCCAGCTCGAGTCGCCCCAGGTGGAGAGCCAGATCATCAGGTCGGTCAGGGCGCCGATGATGGGCAGGAGCAAGGCGTGGCTCGGGCCCCGTCTCTTCTGACTGTCCTCGGCCTTCCTGAGATGCGCAAGCTCCTGTTCCTGTATCGATGCGATCAGGGTATGAAGCTCTGGATCGCGTTTGGCGAGGAAAGCGAGTTGGTCTTCGAGGTGGCGATGGACCGTGCTTTCCACGGCCTCCGTGCAGATCCAGATCATGTTGCGCCCGCCAAGCGCCGTCAGCAAGCCGAGCACGAAACCGCCGAGGCTCCAGAAGGCCATGACACGGCAGGGCTTGCCGCTCCTTGAAGGCATTGCCTCGCGAAACAACCGGCAATGTTCGATCTCGTCCTTACGCATCTCTTCCAGCGCCGGAACGATGTCGGGAAACAACCGCCGGGCCATCACGATCTGGGCGCCATAGATCCTGATAGCGCCGAACTCGCCAGCATGGTTGACCTTGAGAATGCGACGGATGGTGACATCGGCGTCGCGTATTCCCGAGTTGCTCGACGGATTGCTCATAACCACCCTGCGCCGGTTCCCTTGCGGTCAATAGGCAGGATCGCCGCCGTCATCGTCAAGGGGTGCCGGCATGCGCCTTCGCGAGACATGACCGGCAAATTGTCTCGTCACCGCCGGTCCGTCATGCCCTTGGACGAGGAGCCCTTTCAAAAATCACCGGCCTCGCATAGGTCCCGGGCCAGCAGAGTAGGAAAGCCGTATGAACTACATCGATTCACTCGCATTGCTCGTCAGCGTCTACATCGCCTCCCTCGTCAGCCCCGGACCGAATTTCATCATCGTCACCAACACAAGCATGACGGTATCCCGTGCTGCCGGGCTCTTTGCAGGTCTCGGACTTGCGATCGCATCCCTGACTTGGGCCGTCATGGCGATGGCGGGATTGGGTTTTCTGCTGAGCCATTTCGAATGGCTGCATATAGTGTTGCAGGTGGCCGGCGCGCTGTATCTGATCTGGCTGGGTCTGAAGATGATCCGCAATGCGTCCAGGCCCTTGATGCCGACGGGAGCGAGCGAAGTCACATGGCGCTCCGCCATGCGCCGCGCCTACATCGTCAGCATGACCAATCCGAAATCGGTGGCTTTCTTCGGCAGTATCTTTGCGCTCGTTATCCCGGCACACGCGCCCGCCTGGCTCTATTGCGTCATCGCGCTCACCTGCTTCCTTCTTTCAGCCCTCTGGTATTGCGGCCTGGCCTTCTTCTTTTCGAATCCGCGCATTTCTTTAAGGCCAGTATCGAGCGGGTAATGGGCGCCGCGCTGATCTTGATCGGCGGCCGTCTGCTCTTGGTTCGCTGACAGAATTTGACGGGCTGCCAGTTCCTCGCTCAGGTCGCGGGTGAGCCCGGCAAGGGCTCGTCGATGTCTTCGGGAATGAAGCCGCCGGTCTGGCGTTTCCACAGGCGGGCAAACAGGCCGTCGCCTTCGACCAGCTCGTCCGGCCTGCCCTCCTCCACGATCCGCCCGTGATCGAGCACGACGATCCGGTCCATCCTGGCGATGGTCGACAGCCGGTGCGCGATGGCGATCACCGTCTTTCCCTCCATCACGAGGTTCAACCGCTCCTGGATGGCGGCTTCGGACTCGCTGTCGAGCGCCGAGGTCGCTTCGTCGAGCACCAGGATCGGCGCGTCCTTCAGGAGAACGCGGGCGATCGCCACGCGTTGCCGCTGGCCGCCGGACAGTTTGATGCCGCGGTCGCCGACGAAGGCGTCGTAGCCCTTGCGGCCCTCGCTGTCGGTCAGATCGGCGATAAAGGCATCGGCGCTCGCCATCTTCGTCACCCGTTCGATCTCATCCCGCGTCGCCTCCGGCCGGCCGTAGCGGATATTGTCGCCGACCGACCGGTGCAGCAGGGCGACATCCTGCGCGATGACCCCGATCGCGCGGCGAAGACTGGACTGGGTGACGGCGCGGATATCCTGCCCGTCGATCAGAATCGCGCCGTCCTTGATGTCGTAGAAACGCAGAAGCAGGTTTGCGAGCGTGGTCTTGCCGGCGCCGGAAAGGCCGACCAGGCCCACCTTCTCGCCGGGCCGGACCGTCAGTGACAGGTCGTCGATGACGGATTTGCCCGACTTGTAGGCGAAATGGATGTTCTCGAAACGGATTTCGCCGCGCTGAACGTCAAGCTCGGCCGCATCCGGCCGGTCAGTGATCGTCGGAGGCGTGGTCATGACGGGCATGGCGTCCTTGATCGTGCCGATCGCCTGGAAGATCTGCTGGCCCATCTGCAGGAAGACGAAGATCTGCGACGACAGCCGGTTGAGGATGTAGACCGCGCCGACAAACTCGCCGACCGTGAGGAAACCTTTGACAAGGCCGGAAAATCCGATCGACAGCATGGTCAGCCACAGCAGCGTGTTCAGAATGACGACAGTCACTTCCGACGAGCGATAGATACGCTGTTCGCTGTGCTGCGTCTGCACGGTCTTCTGGATGATGCGGCGGATGGCGCCGGCCTCGCTGTCTTCGGCCGCAAACTGCTTGATCATCTGCATGTTGGTATAAAGATCGGTGATGGCGCCGGCGACCAGGCTGCGCTGCTTGGCGGTGCGGCGTGAGCGCTCGACGAAAACAGGCACGACCCTGGCGGTGAATGCGATGTTGAGCGCGATCCAGACGACGACAGGCAGGGCAAGCTGCCAGGCGAGTGCGCTCAGCAGGATCACGGAGCCCATCAGTTGCATCAGGAAGCGCGGGATGGACTGGAAGCCGGCAAGGATCTGCTGCTGGACGGCGGAGGATACCTGCGAGAGGCGTGAGGCAACCTGGCCGGCATAGAGATCATGGAAGAAGGCAAGGTCTTGGCGCTCGACTGCCTTATGTCCCTGCCATTGAATGGCAGCCGGCATGCCGATGCCTAAAGTATGCGAGTTCAGCGTATTCAGCATGAACGACAGGATCGGCATGACCGGAAAGATCAGGAAGCCGAGAACGGTCAACAGCAGCCATTCATTGTGCAGAAAGGCGGCGGCGCCCTGTTGCGTCACGCCATCGACGATGACCGAAAGTCCCCAGACGATCGTCAGGTTGATCAACTCAAACACCATGGAACAAAGCGCAAGCGCGATCAGCACGCCGCGAAACATCGAGATGAAGTGCAGGAGCACCGTCACCGGACCTTTGGAAGGCAGCGGCCGGTAGGGAATGTCGAGCGGCCGGATCAACGTTTCGAAGGGACGGTAGATCGCATCGGAAATCGACATGGGCCGCTCGGATCAAAATTGGGAGGAAGCGTGGACTCGGGGCTACGCCAAGTGGCATGGGATCATCTTTCGGCCGCCATCTCAACTAGAAATTTTATAGATCGGGAATATCGCCGAAACAGAGCCTGGCGCGCGGCAAGGCGAGGCGCTCGAAGCCTCAATTGCAGTCACCGCGCGATTGGGGCAGGATGCGCCCAGCGGAGACAGCAGGATCGAACGAACACTCATGCTGACGGGCTCATGTCATTGCGGCAAGGCAAGCTGGACGCTCGAAGGCGATCCCGGCTCAATCACCGCCTGCAACTGCACCCTCTGCCGCCGCTACGGCACCCTCTGGGCCTATGATTACGAAGGAGAGCGGATCGCTCTCAATGGGGAAACCGCCTCCTACACCCGCTCCGGCCGGGAAACCTCGTCGCTCGAAATCCTGTTCTGCCCATCCTGCGCCTGCGTCTTGAGCTGGCGTGGCCTGCGGCTTCAAAAGGATGGCCGCCGGCGCATGGCGGTCAACATGCGGCTTGCGCCGCCGGATCTCGTCGCCGACCTACCCATCGATCACTTCGACGGCTTGGACACGTTCGAAGACCTGCCGTCCAAAGGGCGCTGCGTGCGCGACCTCTGGTTCTGACAGCGTGGCAATCTCTTGGGTTCGGACCGGCGCCTCAGCCGCGCCGGGCGGCCTCGATCGCCGCGATATCGATCTTCCTCATCGTCATCATCACATCGAAAGCACGCTTTGCCTCACCACCGCCTGCCGTCAGCGCTTCGGAGAGAACACGCGGCGTGATCTGCCAGGACACACCCCATTTGTCCTTGCACCAGCCACACTCGCTTTCCTGGCCGCCATTGCCGACGATGGCGTTCCAGTAGCGATCGGTTTCTTCCTGATCGTCGGTGGCGATCTGGAACGAGAAGGCTTCGCTGTGTTTGAATGCAGGGCCACCATTCAGGCCGATGCAGGCAACACCCGCCACGGTAAATTCAACGACCAGCACGTCTCCCTGCTTGCCATCCGGATAATCTCCCGGTGCCCGAATGACGGCGCCGACCGCACTGTCGGGAAACGTCGCCGCATAAAAGCGGGCCGCCGCTTCGGCGTCTTTGTCATACCATACGCAGATCGTGTTCTTTGCCATTGCGCGGGTCCTTTCGCTCTTCGGTTCGGATTCCTCCGTGAAATAAGAGGCAAACCGTCTTTCTCCAGCCCACATAAACAATTTCCCGGTGGCGATCACCGCGTGCTGCCAAATGACCCCAAAGCGCCGGTTACAGAAGACCGGGCTCGGATGGGTCGCGCAATTGCGGTCATAATCGGTCTGTAGCATGAGTTGTTACAACCGCCCTCTTCGGTTCAACAGACCTGCACTTGTTGCATTGACCGGCCTGGAAAAACGCTAATGATTTACCTGCTTCGCCACGGCGAGACCATTTGGAACAGCTTGGGCCGCTTCCAAGGCCAGAAAGATTCACCGCTGACGGAGCGCGGTGTCGAACAGGCCAAACAGGCTGCGAAGCTGTTGAAAGAGGAACTTGCAGGGGGTGCGCAGTCATTCCAACTCCACGTCAGCCCGCTAGGCCGCACCCGGGAGACTGCGGCTCGCGTGAAACGGATATTGCCACTGGCGGCCCGTCTGGAACCACGGTTGATGGAGGTGACCATCGGCTCTTGGGACGGCATGACCGAGTTCGAAATCGACAACGAGTTTCCAGGAATGCTGGACGGATCCGACGCCTTCGATTGGTATTTCAAATCTCCCGACGGGGAAGGCTTCGATGCTGCCTGTGCCCGGGCGAAGGACTGGCTCGCAGCCTTACATGGACCGACAGTTGCGATTTCTCACGGGCTGTTTGGCAGATTGGTCCGCGGTGTCTATTGCGGCCTTTCAAAGCGGGAAATGCTGGAGCTGCCCGTTCCCCAGGACGGGTTCTATCGCCTTTGCGACGGTAAGTTCACTCTGGTAAGCGCTTCGGCCGATGCGTATCCAACGTCGTTGCATAACAAGGGTTCATGCTTGGATGAGGCGGTGCGGCACCACTGGCGAGGTCGACCCAGACTCATAAAAACAAAGACCTGAAGCCGTCGCATGAATCAAAATCTAAGCGGCACGCTTTTTGTGTCCTTGCCACTAAACTCGTGTCAAACTGCGCAAGCTGCGCATCGCCTGCGCGCCGATCGAAAGGGCCGAACCATGCATAAATTCACCGTTACCCTCACCCGGGAGATCGAGGCCGATACCGCCGAGGAGGCCGCGCTGCTCCTCTATCAGGAACTATCAAAAGAACCGCTCCCCGACCGCTACGCGGTCGCCGACGAGACAGGGGTGACCATGGAGGTGAAGCTGGATCGGGAAAAGGCGGATGAATTCGCCAGCATCGACCACACCGCTGACCCCGGCAACTGGTAAGGGAGCCAGACGTTCACGAGGACGGCCGGAGAGATCCCCGTTTTGCACCGGGAGCGGAAGTGCGGTAGTTGCAGATCCCTTTCTTCGGCGCGAACGCCGGATGAAAACAGCCCCTCCATCGGCAATATCGCAGCAAGGAAAGACTGTGACATCACCAATCAAAATAGCGGTCGCCGGCGCGAACGGCCGCATGGGTCGCGCCATCCTGCCGCTGCTGGCCGCCGATCCGGCTTTTGCGGTCGTCGGCGGGATCGGTCGTCCCGGTTCCATCGGTGAAGGGCTGATCGACCGTTCGGCCGCGATCGCGGCCGCCGCCGTGATCCTGGATTTCACCACCGGACGTGCCGCCGCCGAACTTGCCGGCTTGTGCGCTACGGCCGGCGGACCGGCCCTGGTGATCGGGGCGACGGGCTTCGAGCCGGATGAGCTGGAGCGGATCGCAGAGGCCGCCCGGACGATTCCGATCCTGCGCTCCGGCAATTTCTCCATCGGCCTCAACATGCTGCTCGGCTTGGTGGCCCAGGCCGCCCGCGCCCTTCCCGCGCAGGGCTGGGATATCGAAATTCTCGAAGCCCACCATAACAGGAAGATCGACGCACCATCCGGCACGGCGCTGATGCTCGGTGAAGCCGCCGCCGAGGGCCGCGGCGTTTCCCTGGCCTCCGTCGAGCGGCGCGGGCGCGACGGCATCACCGGCGAGCGTCCGCCCGGTGAAATCGGCTTCGCCGTCCTGCGCGCCGGTGGGCTGGTCGGAGAACACAGCGTGCTCTTTGCCGCCGCCGAGGAAGTCGTGACGCTTTCACATTCGGCTCTCGATCGCGGCATGTTTGCCCGCGGCGCCCTTGCCGCCGCCCGCTGGATCGCGGGACGCGCACCCGGCGAATACGGCATGCGGGATGTCCTGGGTCTAGGGTGATAAGGGGTGTGAACGAATAGAGTGAAGGGAGGTTTGAAGCGCGCTCTTGAATCAAATTTTAAGCGCATCTCTGGCTGCGCACGACCTCGAGGAGAGCCTCATCTTGAAGTGCCCGGGGGGCTTCGGAGGGCGAGGCGGGTGCTCCCGCAGACAGATGCAAGGAGCGGCGTTGCGGCGCGTGCTTCGAGGCTCCGCCCTGCGGGCTGCGCACCTCAGCATGAGGGGCGTTGACGGATGCCGCATGTGCAATCGCAAGCGTTGAGGAATGCCGCAGCCCAATAACCGGCAGTGGGTTTTGCTCCGGCTACTGTTACGCCACCGCCTGGCGCCAACGCCCAAGAGAGCCTCATCCTGAGGTGCCCCGAAGGGGCCTCGAAGGACGAGGCGGCGCTCCGACGGCTGATTGATTTTAACAAAATACACATAGAACCAAATACTTAAATAGAATCCTTGAATCAAATCCTACGCCGTCGCCCCTAGCCTATCGAGGATTGCCGAAGCGACGACGACTTCGGTTCCCGCGAGGCCGACCGAGCAAAACAGCGTCGTCTCCGCGGACGACCCTCGCCCAGCCGCCTTCCCGGCAATGATGTCGGCAAGGTCGGCCATACGAGCTTCGTTGCCGGAGCCGGCGAGAAAAAAGGGGGACGCGTAAGCGCGGGTCTGCTCGGGGGAATCCGTCGCGATCACCGCCGCGGCATCGGCGACATCAAAGCCGAGTTCGTATCCCTGAAGCGTTTTCGGGCCGACGGTGTTGACGTGCACGCCGGGCTTCAGATCACGCGCATGGATGACGGGCGTTCGGCTCGTCGTCGCGCAGATGACGATGTCGGCGTCATCGACGGCTTCCGACACGCTGCCGACAGGCTCCACCTCCAGCCCCAGGGCGTGCTGCATCTCGCTTGCGAAGGCGGCGCGATTTGTCTCGTCACGGCTGTAGACGCGGGCGCGGTCCAGCTTTCGAACGGCGGCGGCCGCGGCAAGCTGGGTTCGCGCTTGCGCTCCGCTGCCGAGGATGCCGACGACCTTCGCGCTGGGCGCGCTGAGATAGCGAACGGCGAGGCCTCCGATAGCACCGGTCCTGAGGTTGCCGAGGCGTTCGCCGAGAATGATGCCCTTCAGCCTGGCGTCGTCGGCCGACCATACCGCGACGATCTGCGAATGCTCCGCCCCTTCGAATGTTTCGTACACGCGGAAACCCGCGAGCGGTTTGTCGCCAAGGATACCGCCGACCGTGAAGACGAGATCGCCTCGATCGGCAAAGGACACATGATGCCGGGGCGGAGAGACCAGCCGATTGCCGGCTTTCGCGAGAAAAGCGGTCTCAAGCGCATCGATCGCCACGCCCATCAACGCACTGTCGACCAGATCCGCGTCTCTCAGAATTTTCGTCACGGCAAGCCTCCAGCCTATTCCGGCATCCTGCGACCCCAACCGCGCTTGAGGTCAATAGAGGAGGGAAAGCAGTTGTTCTGAAATTCCGCGTGAGGCCTAATCGACCAATCGGCGGGCCATGATAACGTCGTCGATCTCCCTGCCCTCTTCCAGAACCCCGGCCGGAATCCTACCAACCTCGGAGAAGCCCTGCCGCTGATAAAACCGGATCGCCGCCGGGTTCTCCGCGCTGACGAAGAGTTCCAACTGCCGGATGCCGATATGGCGCGCATGATCGGAGACGACGTGGAGCAGCCTCCCGGCAAGACCGGTGCCGCGCAGGCTCTTTGCGATATAGACCATGATGATCGTCGCGCGATGGGCCATCTTGCTCGATCGCTGCCGCAACAGGCCCATTATGCCGACAGGCTCATTATCCTGAAACGCAATGAAAACCGGCTCGCTCAGGCGGCTGCGCCACTCCGCGAGGGAAAGAGCCGCCCAGTCTTCGTAGCGGCTGGCAAAGGAGGAAGGTTCTGTGCGAAGCGCTTCCAAACGGATGCGCCGGAAAGCCTCCGCCTCGCCGGCCTGGATATGCCTGATCGTCACGCCGCTTGCATCCATTCGGGAAACCTCCTGGGATATCTCCGCTATCGTCATTGCAGAGAGCTCCAGCCGATGCAAGCGGAGGTGGCGGATTCGATTCCAACTATGCTAGCGGACGATTTGAGGGAAGGCTTGCCTCCTTCATCCCTGCCCTCGGGCTTCGACCCGAGGGATGTCGCAGGGATCCAGCGCGTCCAGGTCCTTGGGCGAGGGAGACTCTTCCCTTGAGCTAGTATGAGGCATGCCCGAGGACAGGAGTGAAGGAGGAAAGGGGCTCCCTCAACGTCTCGCGCCGGCCCCCTGCAATTACTGCGCCGGAGTTCCCACCCGACCGCCTTTCCGGACGCCCGTTTCGGACGGCCCGACGGTCGGTTGGTTCGTCGGCCGGAGGTCCCATTGATCGGGCGGCCGCACGGCTGGTGGGTTGGTCGCCGGCTCAGGTGTCGAGCCTACAACCAGGTCATCAGGTTGGTCGCTCGCCCCCGTCGCCGAACCATCAGTTGACCACTCGGTCGTTTGGTCGCCCGGCTTGTCCATCGTGAAGGGCGCAATCTGATGGATAATAACGAGAAAAATTATCCCGACCATCATGCACGCCAGCGTATAGAGAACGAAATATTTCAGTGCATATCCCTCGCTGATTGGCAGAGCGTCCTTGACAGCGGCGCGAATGATATTTCCGCATCATTGAACGATACTTAGAGAGAAGGCAATAGATTTTAGACAAGACCAATAAAATTCAGAATTCAACGGCGCCATATAATGTAGTTATTGGCGAGTTTCAGGAAATATCTCCCGTACCGCTCGATTTATCTTGGCCATCCCGGTAAAGGCGAGATGCGCGTCGACGATGGCTGTTGCAGGCTTCCGACCGGAAACCGTCAATGCGCCGCTGGAGCCCACCCAATTTCACATCCATGCCGCCCTCCCCAAGGCGGTCATGGTGGATACCGGCGCGGTACCTAGTGCCGCAAGGGTCAGCGGTGCCTAGGATAGATCTGATGTTTTCCCGCCAAGACAGCGTCGGCAATATCGGCTAGACTGCCTGCACCGACAGCTTGCATCGAGGGGCGTCCAGGGCGAACGGTCGGCGGCAGGGGGATCCGCATGTCGGCAATTTCATCTCTGTTTCAGGAAGCCGCCCGGCTTGCGGCGGGGTTTCGGCAGGCAGCGCCTTCCCGCCATACGCCCGCTCACAACTACGCAACCTCGCTTGCCTCCTTTGACGAGCAACTGCCGGCGGCCGGCTCTGACATGCTTGACGTTATCAGGCAGTTGGCAAATGACGCCGAACCTGGGCTGCACGCAACCACCGGCCCACGCTTCTTCGGCTGGGTCATCGGCGGCTCCCATCCCGTCGGCGTCGCAGCAGATTTTCTCACCAGCGCCTGGGGCCAGAATGCCGGAAACCATACCGCTGCCCCGGCCGCAGCCGCCGTCGAGACTGTCGCTGCGAGATGGCTTCTGGATCTTCTGAAGCTGCCGGCCGAATGCTCGGTCGGCTTCGTCACGGGCGCGACGGTCGCGAATTTCACCTGTCTTGCCGCCGCGCGCGGCGAGGTGCTGCGCCAAGCCGGCTGGGATGCCGATGCCAACGGCCTGTTCGGGGCGCCCGAGATCACCGTGCTGATCGGTGACGACGCCCACACGACGGTGTTCTCCGCGCTGCAATTCCTGGGCCTCGGCCATGATCGCGTGCTGCGCGTGCGCACCGATCCGGTGGGACGGATAGACCCGGCCGCGCTGGCGGACGCGCTCGAGAGGGTATCCGGTCCGGCCATCGCCATTCTCCAGGCGGGACAGATCAATACCGGCGCATTCGACAATTTCGCCGCCATTATTCCGCTGTTGAAGGCGAAGCGCGCCTGGGTGCATATCGACGGCGCCTTCGGCCTCTGGGCGCAGGCGTCGGTGAAGACCAGCCATCTCAGCCGCGGCATCGAAGCCGCCGACAGCTGGGCGACCGACGGTCACAAATGGCTGCAGACGCCCTATGATTGCGGCTATGCGATCGTCCGCAACGAAATCGCTCATCGCCGCGCCATGACGATCGCCGCAAGCTATCTGCCGCTCGCCGGCGAAGGTGAACGCGATCCTTCCCATTACGTGCCGGAGCTATCAAGGAGGGCGCGCGGCTTCGCCACCTGGGCGATGTTGAAACATCTCGGCCGCGACGGTGTGGCCGCCCTCATCGACCAGTGCTGCGCCTCGGCGCGGCTGGCAGCCGACCTGCTCGCCCGCGAACCCGGCATCGCCATTCTGAACGAGGTCACACTGAACCAGCTCGTCATCCGCTTCGGAGCCGGCCGCCCGGATGAAGAAGGCGATGCCCTCACCCGAAAGACGATCGAAAGGATCCAGGCGGACGGCCTGATCTTCGCTGGCGGCGCCAAATGGCACGGCCGCGACGTGCTGCGCCTCTCCGTCACCAATTTCCAGACGACATCGGATCAGGCGGAACTGGCGGTGGAGAGCATCATTGCCGCATTCAGGAGCGTCGGCGGCAATTCCCGTCCGCGCTAACCCGCCGTTGCGTCCGTTGCCAATCCATAGCCCTCTAGAATTTGGCCGCTGGCAAGCCGCGGGACCGCCTTCTCTCCCCGCTCCTCGGCAATGGATGAGGCTGTAACTGCCCAGCCACCCGCCCCCGTCCTTCGAGGCTCCGGCCTTCGGCCTGCGCACATCAGGATGAGGGCTGATCGTAGTGCCGCGTTGCGAAAGGCTGAGCAGAGGCCGTGCCGTTATGTCTGCTGGCGAGGCAAGCCGCACCCTCTCTCCGCCCTCATCCTGAGGTGCCCCGCAGGGGCCTCGAAGCACGGGCCGGCCACCGGCCACCCGCGCTCAATCGGCCTGACAAGCCGGCATCATCGCCGCACCGCCACGACTGAGCTGGCGCGATACCTGGAGAGTTGCACCCGGTTGGATTGATTGCCGCCGAACAGGTAGACATATTGCCGGCGTTGGTCGATGTGATCGAAAAGGCTGACGTGAAAGCGCCTGCCGGTGCGGATCACCACGACATCCCCTCGCCTGGCGGCGCCGAAGAACACCGGCTTGCCGAACTTCCTCCAGGACACCGCCATGTTGGGGTTGGGCGGCGGCTGTCGCGAAGATCGCTTGGCGACAAAGGCCAGGAAGGCCCCGCACCACGATACCTTGCGGGGATTGATGCTGAGGAAGGAGATGGAGCGTTCGTGCATGCTCTTGTACTTCGATGCCGTGCCCAGCATGTCCGCCTCACAGGGCACGGCAAGCACCGTGAGGACGATGACGAGAATAACCTTCATAGTTACCCACCATTGTTTGTATAACGCTGAAAATTCCGAAATGTGGCGAAGAATAAAACAGGCGCGGCAACGTAGAGGCCAATTATGGCGTGATTTAGAAGCAACTAATACTGGCATTTTGGCGGCGAAAATTGGTCCGAAGCAAGGCGCGAAACCGCTGCTGGCAGGCCTGGTTCGCGGCCGGATACGGCCACCGCAAACCCTCCAAACCCCATGTTTTGTCGGCCAGACAGGCTAGAGCTTCGTCATCATATCCAGGTTCCTTCTGGGTGGGACGGACCGCACCCGCAAGTGATTGAGCAACAAGTTCATTCACCAAAAAGTTGACAGCAGCGAGCGAGCCCGGCCATCACCTATACGAGCTATATTTACGATAGCCGTAGTAATACTTGTTTTAGATGAGAAATACATTACGCCAGCGCCTATTCAACGGCCAAAGCCGATGGTCCACCATCCCAACGGTTGCGGAGATGGACGATGCCGAACGGCAGACGGCCGGCGCGGCGAGTCAACCGTGTGGTTGTACCGGCTCGGGCTGACCTGCAGTTGGAGCAGGATCGGCGGCAAGCGCCCTGGTAACCAGAAGCGCCGCGGCGAGAACGGGGACGACCGCCCAGTAGGAAAAACGGATGCCGACGTGTTCGGCAACGAATCCGAGCAGTGGCGGCCCGGCGAAAAACACGAGAAACGTCGTCTGCCCGAGTGCTGCAACGCTGACCGGCGCGGGTCGATCCGTGCGTCGGGCCGCAGCCGAGATGGCAAGCGGATAGACCGAGGAGCAGCCGATCCCCGTCAGGCCGAAGCCGGCGAGCGCGACAAAAGGGTGCGTCGCCGTCGCAACCATCACCATACCGATGGCCGTGATGCCAAGAAGAGTTATTGCCACCGGGCGCGGATTGAAGCGGTCGACGACAGGATCCATGCCGAGCCGTCCGATGGCGATCAGCAGGGAGAAGATGGTCACGCCGAGCCCGCCGACGAATGGTTCGACCGCAAAAACGTCCCGCATATAGATCGCCGACCAATCGACGCTTGCGCCTTCGGCCAGAAGCGGAGCTGCGCCGACGAGGCAAAGGGGCAGCAGCCCGAGGGTAGGAAAGGCGACAAGCGGAGCATGTCCGGGGTGAGCGTCGCGCCGCTTGGGGGCATTCTCGATCCCGGAGAAGACAATCGACCCGGCAATCAAGACAATCATGAGGGTGATGATGATATGCAGTTCGATGGAGACCGCAGCCTGCCGCATGACGGCGGCAACAAGGGCGGTGAGGCAGAAGCCGAGGCTCCACATGCCATGAGCGCGGCTCATGATGCGGTATCCGAGCAGCGCCTCATGGCGATCGGTTTCGATATTGGCGTTGATCTCGAATGCCCCGGTGAAAATACCGGCAATGAAGAACAACGGCACCGCCAGCGAAGCGGAAGGCATCCAGGGGATCAGCGCCAAGAACAGCGAGGCGCCGAAGACAGTGACGAAGGCGGTTCTGCGCGCACCGAGCCTCTCGATCAATCTCACCGAGAAGGTCAGCCCGCAGAGAACCCCTAAGGACAAGACGGCGAGCAAAAGGCCGAGCTCTCCTTCAGCGAGGTTGAATTTGCGTTGAAGATCGGGCAGCCGCGAAAGAAAGGCACCGACGGAAAGGGCCACGGCAAATTGAATGAAGAAAATGCGATGATGCGGCTTCATCTCAGGACTTGCTCCGATTGGTGGGATTGAAGCCCAGGCATCCGGGCGGCATAGCCGGACATTCTGACGAAATGGCGACTGGGCCCAAAATCGCCGGCTCCCGGTTATCTCCCACCGTTGCTGACAGTTCCTGTCAGCATGTGGGCGCCGCCGGCCGGTTCATAAGCGTTGACGGCTCACCAGAAGCAGTCGCCGGTGCACCCGCTCTGTGATCCCACGCGGGGATACTGCCCTCCTTATCCCGCCTCCACCCCTCACAAAAAATTCGCATCCACATCAATTTACTTGCCGTTCTGCAATGCGGCATATGTTTGTGTTCAAGGCCAGGTGGCATGAGCGGGGAACCATGACGTCAACACATGCAGACAAGATGGGTGAAGGTACCGGCCGAAAGGGCTTTGCCGGATTGGTCGTCGGCGCGATCGGCGTCGTCTATGGCGATATCGGCACCAGCCCGCTCTATGCCCTTCGTGAGGCGCTGAGGCCCTTTGCCGCCGACGGCGTGCACGAGGCCGAGGTCATCGGTCTCATTTCGCTGATGGTCTGGACGCTGACGATCATCGTGACCTTCAAATACGTGCTCTTCCTTCTGAGGGCGGACAATGACGGCGAAGGCGGCACGCTTTCGCTTCTCGCCCTCCTGATGAAAAAGATGGGGCGAAACGTCCCCGTGCTCTTCTTCGCCGGTCTGATCGGAGCGGCTCTCTTCATCGGCGATGCGATGATCACGCCGGCCCTGTCGGTCATGTCGGCGCTCGAAGGTCTGAAGCTCGTCACCCCCGCCTTTGCGGACTATGTCCCGCTTGCCTCGGCGGCGATCATGATCGTACTGTTTGGTGTCCAGTCGCGGGGAACGGCTGCCGTCTCGATGTTTTTCGGGCCGATCACGGTATTGTGGTTTCTGGCCATGGCGGCGGGCGGTCTGATCCATATCGGTGACGACTGGAGGATTCTGGAGGCGCTCAATCCGGTCAATGCCTTCCTGTTCCTCACCCACGCCGGCACCGTCGGCCTCATCGTGCTCGGCGCCGTCTTTTTGACTGTCACCGGCTGCGAAGCGCTCTATGCCGATCTTGGGCATTTCGGGCGCCGCCCGATCCAGACGGCCTGGTTCGTGCTCGTCTTTCCGGCATTGCTCCTCAACTATCTCGGACAAGGCGCGCTCGTTCTCGCCCATCCCGAAACGGCTGCCAATCCATTCTTTCTGATGTATCCCGATTGGGCCTTGCTGCCGGTGGTTCTGCTGGCGACGATGGCAACGATCATCGCCAGCCAGGCTGTCATAACAGGTGCATTCTCGCTGGCTCGCTCGGCGGTTCACCTCGGCTTCCTGCCGCGGCTGCGGATCAAGTTCACGTCGGAGACCAACACCGGCCAGATCTACGTGCCGAGCGTCAATCTTCTCCTCCTGGTCGGAGTCTTGATGCTGATCTTTTCCTTCGGCGACTCAGAGTCGCTGGCGACGGCCTATGGCATCTCGGTGACCGGAACCATGGTCATCTCGACCATGCTGGTGTTCCAGTTCCTCCGGGCCGTCTGGGGCTATTCCCTCGTGCTCGCCGCCGTCCTGCTGCTGCCGCTCTTCCTCATCGAAGTCCTGTTCCTGGCGGCCAACCTCCTGAAGATCCACGATGGCGGCTGGGTTCCGGTCGCCCTTGCGCTGGCGATCATGATCCTGATGTGGACATGGACCCGCGGGCAGGCTTATCTGAAGAGACTGCGCGCCAACAATGAGATCCCGCTCGATTCCTTCATCAGATCGATCGAGCGAAAGTCAGACCATTCGCCGGTCACCGTTCCGGGAACGGCAGTCTTCCTGACCAGCGTCCCGGACCGGACGCCGAACGTTCTGCTCCACAATCTCAAGCACAACCACGTGCTCCACGAACAGAACGTCATCCTGACCGTCTGGACCGAAGACGAACCCTATGTCCCCGATAACAGGCGCATCAAGATCAGCCAGCTCTCGCCGCGCTTCGTGCGCCTTGACCTCACCTTCGGATTCATGGACGACCCTGATGTCACCAGGGCGCTGGCGCTCTGCCGGGAGGGAGGCTTCAAGTTCGAGATCATGAAGACCTCCTTCTATCTCGGCCGCCGGAACCTCGTGAGGACGCCGAACACCGGCCTGCCCGGCTGGCAGGAGCGCATATTCATGGCATTGGAAGGCTTGGCGATCGATCCTTCCGATTACTTCAACCTGCCGTCAAACCGCGTCGTCGAACTCGGCGAACAGATTGCGATTTAATGCATGTCGCCGGGAAGTGTGCAGCGGTTCCCGGATAACGACATGGATAAAAACAACAGCTAAAGCGCGTCGCATGAATCAAGTTACACGCGACGCGCTTTAGAACGGGATGCCGAAGACGGAAAATTGCGGTGGCCGGACAGGCACGCGTCGCCAGCGCCGCGGCGTGAGACACTGAACGTCAGGCCTTGGCCGAGATCGCGCTCAACTCCTCGAGATCGAGATCGCGTTCCAGCTCGTCCAACGTTTCGTCATCGATGTCGCCGGCCCGGTGGAGACGAATGAGTTCCCGGCGCCCGGTCGCGACCGCTTCGAGAACGACGTCGAAGTGAGCGTGCAGCAACGGCACGTAGTGCTCGGTTCTCTCGGCATAGTCGACGATCGCCGTCGCCCTGCGCTGATAGCGCTCCAGCAATTGCGGGTGGATGAGCTTTCCTTCTGCGTCATAGGCCAGGTTTTGCACGATCCCGAACTGCACCTGTGCCATGGCGGCCTCGGCCTGGCTCATGGTGAGACGCGCTCTTTCCGTCTCCGGCGCCAGCCGCGCCCAGGCAATCACCCGCCCCAATGTCGTGCCCTGCACAAGCACGGTTCCAAGAATGACCGCAAAGGACGTGGCGAGGATGAAGTCACGGCCCGGGAACCCCTCCGGCAGGCTGAGCGCCAGGGCGAGCGTGACCACGCCGCGCACGCCTGCCCAGCTCAGGACGGTCGCACCGCCGGCTCCGAGCGGCCGGGTCCGTATCAACCCCAGAGCCGCGCAGACGCGGATGATGAGATCGGAGGCGAAGATCCAGGCAAAACGCGCGACCACCAGCGTCATGAGGATTGCCAGCATCGGCAGCCCCATGGTCGCGATCACGGTGGTCAAACCGCCGCCGCGTTCGACCACATCCCGCAGCGACAGCCCGATCAATGTGAAGACCGCCGCTTCCATCAGGAAGATCATCACCGTCCAGAACGATGTGCCGCGCATGCGCGTCGCCGCTGAAAAGACCGTGTGCTGATGCCAGGAAGCGATCAGGCCCGTGCTGACGGTGGCGATGACACCGGAGACATGCAGCAGTTCGCCCAACAGATAGGAAATCCAGCCGAGCAGCACGGTGGCCGCAATGATGAGATAATCGTCGCCGAGATGGCGGATGAGTTTGACCCAGGCCAATCCGACCGCGATGCCGACGACGCCGCCGCCGAGCGCCAGCACGAAGAAACTGCCGACCGCCTCCCCCGCGCTGAAGGCGCCCGTTGCGGCGGCCGCAACGGCAAAACGGAAGAGCACCAGGCCGCTCGCATCGTTGAGCAGGCTCTCGCCTTCCAGCAGAATCTGCAACCGCCTTGGCAGTCGTACGCGCTCCAGCACGGCGCGCGCCGAAACCGCATCCGGCGGCGCAACGATCGCGCCCAGCGCCGCGCAGGCGCCCCAGGGAAGTGACGGAAAGATAAGGTGGGCGACAAGGGCCACGACGACGCAGGTGAAGAATACCGCGCCGACGGCGAGCGAAGCGATGCCGATCATATGCCGCCGCAGCCGCGACAGCGCGATCGACCAGGCGCCGTCCATCAACAGCGGCGGCAGGAAGATAACCAGCACCAGCTCGGGATCGACCGATATCGCCGGCAGCCCCGGCACGAACGCCAGCAAGGCACCACCGGTCAGCAACGCGACGGACGGTGGCAGTCCGAGCCTATGGGCGGCATATTGCAAGGCGATGATCGCGAGAAACATCGCGATAACGAGCTCGAATAAGTGAGTTGGTTCCATGCGCCCTGCCCCGGCTCAGCAACGAATGTCGGATGGCTGCCGAAAAGAATTACAGCGACCTTACGCATCTGAAAAGACATGACGCGCTGTAAAGGCTGCATGACCGTAAATGGGGAGTTGGAGACTTTGGCTCTCTCTGCCTTCAATCATTGCCTGGATTTAATTGAAGTTTGCTGCGCATCCTCCTTACACGCAGTGCCTTCGAGAAAGGAAGACCCATGCGAAGGCGAACCCTGGTGCTTGGAGGTGCGACCATCGTCGCTTCGACCGTGGCTGCGGTGGCGATCTGGCCAAGGCGGCATAGCACGGTTGCCGCCAGGACATTCGATTGGAAGGGAACGGATTTCCTGAGCGGCGGCAGAAAATCGGTCGCATTGGAAAAGCTGCCCGCGCCGCTCTTCCGCAGCCGTCCGAATTGCACCGTGACATCAGCCCAGACCCTTGGCCCATGCCATGTCAACAATATTCCTGCCCGTCAGGATGTCTCGGAAGGGAAGGCCGGACTGCCGTTGCGGCTGGCCGTCCGCATCGTCCATGCCTCCGATTGCCGGCCGGTCGAGAGCGCCGATATCGAAATCTGGCATACCGATCATCGCGGCATCTATTCCGGCCGCGAGGCAGCCGAGATGTGTACGCTCGGTGACGCCGAGGCAGTCGGCAGCCTCGCCTTTCGCGGGCGCCAGCTGACGGATGCGGAGGGGCAGGCAAGCTTCCTGACGGCCTATCCCGGATGGTACAAAGGCCGCACGCCGCATGTTCACTGCCGCATCCTGGTCGAAGGCAAGGAGCTTCTCGTCAGCCAGATCTATTTCGACGATACGCTGAGCGACATCATCTATGGCGAGCATCCGGACTATCTCGGACGCCCTCCCCGCGATACCCGCAATGAAGCGGACGGCATCATCCCGGAAGACGCCGCCGATCACATATTCGACTTCGAGAAGCTCGACGGCGGCGTACTTTCCGCCACCATCACGATCGGCCTTTCTGCTTGAGCGGAACGCGCTTCCGGGCGACATGCATTAATCCTGCATCCGGCATGAAACCAGATGCAGCGTTCCTGCGTACTAACTCTCGACAGCGGAATACAGGCAGCGAGGGTTTACGGCATGGTCAGGAAAGAGGGCGTAGCGCACATCCCCCGGCAAATCGCCGAACAGGGGTTGGCCCGGCTGATGATGAGGCTGCCCGCAACGCGGGCAACGATCAGAGCCACCGCGACGCGCCAACCCCATCTCTACGAACTCTGCGGAGCCTATGGCGAGGCCTGCGCGGTTCTTGATCGCATGCGCAAGGATCTGTCGGCCGACCCGGCGATCGTCACCGAATACGAGATCATCTGCGCGGAAATCGAAATCGACGTCACCCGGATCCTGCTCAGCGGCCGATGAGTTTGCCGACGCTACTCCTGTCAGATCAGCACGCCATCCACATCGATGGAGATGCTCAGCGTATCCGTATCGAAATGATGCGCAGCCCCATCGGAGATCTTATAGTGGAACGTCTCGCTCACGTCTCCACTAACTCCGGCAAGCTTCGCCGCATCGAGCGTGTAGCTATACTCGCCATGATCGTCGACATGAATGCTGCCGTATTGGCCGGTCAGCGTCAGACCGTTCTTGCCGACGACTTCGCCCTCGAAGCGGCGAAGCAGCAGGATCCCATTGGCCGAACTGTCGTTTTCCAAGAGATTGCCATGATGGGCGCCATCCGTGTCGGCTGAGATTTTCAAGCTGTCATGGGCCGCGACAATTATCGGGGCCACGCCCACATGCGTTGTATCGCCGGCAACGTGACTATCAAGGCTGACAAACAGGGCGTCAGCCTCTTCGAGTGTCGTGTTGTTGCTGACGGGAAAGGTGTTCGCGGCGATAATGGCCGGCGATATGCTGTAGGGCGTGACATCGCTGGCGATGACATTGTCGTGGAACGCTCCGGATGCGGGCCTGTCGACCTTCAGCGCCGCCTGCGACAGGTCGTCGAAAACGTTGTTGTGGACATCGATATCTTCACGAACGTAACTGGTGGTGCCGGCGGAACTGACCACCACACCCCATACGCCGTCATGGATGTAATTGCCTGAGATATCATAGTCCCTGGTGTCGCCCTGGTCGCCGAGGCCGACGGCGTAGGACCAGCTGTAGCCGCCATATCCCGATATGTCGTTGTCGTGGATGGCGATATTCGTGCCCGCCTGAGCTGCCACCCCGAAGCCGCCGCCAACCAGTGTGTTGTCCTCGATCACGGCATTCACAGGCCGGACGAGCGCCAGCACGCCCTTCGGGCTAATGGCGCCCGTCTGGTCGAGATAATTGCCGCTGATCAGGATGTTGCTGCTGTCGTTCATCTGCACGGCATCTGCAGTGGTGCCGTGGGCATTGGTAACGGTGTTGTTGAGAAGAGTGACGCCATTGATCTTCTCGATCCACACGCCGTCGCCGTTCACGTCGTTGATCGTGCTGTTTTCGATGGTGATATTCGAGCCTGTTCGGAAGGTGACGGAACCGGACTTGCCGGCCAAGCCGGTGTGATCGACCTCGACATTGCGCACCGTCCAGTTCGAGACATAGCCGCCATAAATGGCTGCACCGCCGGTATCCGAGATCTTGATGTTCTCGATGACGATGTTCGACGCATAAAGGCTATGAATGCCGTCACCGGGGCTATGGATGACCGGCGCATCGCCGATCCCGTAGCTGCCGATGGTGATCGGGGCACTGGCGGTGCCGGAATATTTCAGGTCGAGCTGGTCGTTATAAACGCTTCCCGCGGCGAGCAGCACGCTATCGCCGGGCTGCAGCTTCAAATTTTCCACCGCCCAGAAGGATGCAAAAGGCGCATCCTCGCTCGTGCCGCTATTGTTGTTGGCGCCTGTCGCTGAGTTCACATAATAGACTGTCATATCGCCATATACTCGCATTGTCGCGCAGCTGTGTGGGGATCAGCTGCAATGAGTGGATCGGGATGCGGTCGGGGCGAAAGGCCATAGGACAATCTTCGATTGTCACGACGGCGGTAGGCAGGCCGTGGCCTGCAATGCTCCCGAGAAGCCTGGCGGTGGCTGCATCCTCGACAATACAACTTAAGGAAAAATAGTCTATAAAATAACGACTGAAAGGTGAATGAAACGGTAACGACCGTTTTGTAAGTAACGTAAGGGAATGGCCGCCCTCCCCCTTCAACGCCCCTTACGGGACGCTTCGGGATGAGGGCGGAGAGAAGCCATCCCTATCCTAGCTCAACAAGCCGTCCATATGGATGAAGACGGTCAGCGTATCCGCGTCGCTGTGATGCGAGGTTCCATCGTCGATGCCGTACTTGAAAGACTCGCTCACATGCCCGCTATGGTCGTCGGGCAGCTTCGTTTCGTCGAGGGTGTAGGCATAGTTGCCCTCGCGGTCCACGTGCATGGAACCGTAGTCCCCGGTCAGCGTCAGGCCGTGTTTGCCGACGGCTTCGTCGCCGAAGCGGCGAAGCACCAGGGTGTCGTTGTCCGAGCTGTCGTTTTCCAGGAGATTGCCGCGATGGGCCTCGCCCGTATCGGTGAAGATCTTCAGATTGTCATGGACGGCGACGACCGCCGGGTCGGCAGCCGCCTCCGTCGTAGCGGCAGCCTTGGTCTCGGTGCTTGCAAGCGCCGTCTCGACATTTGCGACCGTGTGGTTGTTACTGACGGAAAATGTGTGCGCGTCGACGATGGCGGGCGCTATGCTGGTGGCCTTGACGCCGGTCTCGATGGTGTTGTTGTAGAAGGAGCCGGATGCCGGCCTGTCGACCTTCAGCGCCGCCTGGGTGAGGTCGTCGAAGACATTGTCGTGGACCTTGATGCCAGTGAGACTATAGCTGGAGCCGGTGGCGCCGCTGACGGCCACGCCCCAGGCGCCGTCGTGGATATGATTGCCCGAGATGTCGTAATCCCGCGCACTGCCCTGATCGCCGAGGCCGACGGCGAAGGACCAGCTGTAACCGTGATACCCCGATATGTCGTTGTCGCGGATGGCGACGTTCTTGCCTCCGGGCGCGCTGATGCCGAAACCGCCGCCGGTCAGCACATTGTCCTCGACCACGGCATTGGTGGCCCGCACCAGCGCAATTACGCCCTTCGGGCTGCTGGCATCGGTCTGGTCGAGATGATTGCCCTTGATCAGAATACTGCTGCTGTCGTTGATCTGCACGGCATCGGCCGTCGAGCCGTTGGCGCTGGTGACGGTATTGTTGAGAAGTTTGACGCCAGCGACTTTTTCGATCCAGAAGCCGTCGCCTTTGACATCGGAAATCTTGCTGTCTTCGACCGTGACGTTCTTGCTGCTCCTGAAGGTGACGGCGCCCGCGTTTTCGGACATTCCGCTCTTGGCGATCTCGACATTGCGGACCGTCCAGTTGGTGACATCGCCGCCATAGATGGCCGCACCGCCGGTGTTCGATATCTTCAGGTTCTCGATGACGATGTTCGAGGCATAAAGGCTGTGAATGCCGTCGCCGCCGCTATGGATGACGGGGGCGGCCCCCGTCCCGTAACTGCCGATCTTGATCGGCGCGCTCTCGGTGCCGGAATATTTGATATCGAATTGCTCGTTGAAGACGCTGCCCTTAGCGAGCAGCACGCTGTCGCCCGGCTTCAACGTCAAGGATTCCACTTTGGACAAAGTCGAAAAAGCCGAGTTCTGGCCCGTTCCGCTGTTGCGGTCGGAGCCAGTCGCTGAGTTCACATAGTAGATTGTCATATCGCCATGTTGCCCTGTTCATCGGATCGCTATGTCGCCGCCCGACCGGCCGGAATCGGCTGATCGGAAACGCGGCGCGGGCAAACGTCCATGGCAAAAAGGCGAGAAGATGTTGTCAATGGGGCAGCGGCGAAGTTCGCGAATCTTATTCCCAGGCAATGGCGCGAGCTCCGATCATTCGCGAGAAAGCTGCAACCCAGCCTCATAAACTGGCGACCCGAGGGCGAATAAATCGCGGTTGTACGCTATCGTACTTCCCTCCCCTTCGAACGCGCCGCAGATGATTCGCCCTTGGCCGCGCTTCATTTAGAAAGGCCCGCCCCACCGAGCGCTTCGGCGAATTTCGCCATCGGTTCGGCGGACTGGCGCCCGGCCCGGATCCGTGGACCAGGCGCTGTGCGGCGATCCTCGCGCGCGCCATCATCGAAAGCAAAATGGGGGCAGCCGCGACAGTCGCCGCGGCGCGGACACTTGGCCGGAATGCCGGCCTCGCCGTTTGGCTCGCACATGGGTCTTCTCCTGATATTCACCGGACGCCGCGGGCGGAGCCTCGGTCCTCCGCCCGCGGCCGTCTTCTCAGGCCGCCAGCTTCAGAGCGTCGGCAAGCTTGGCGAAGTCGCCGGCCGAAAGCCCCGGGCGGACGGCGAAGTCGATGACTGCCTGGAAGATTTCCGGCGGCGCATCCTTCTTCATGGCGCCGAGCAGTGCGGCCCGCTCCGTCGGATTGATCGCCGGGATCATGATGCGCATGAAGGCCATGCTCTTCTCCGGCGGCAGCGAGCCGATGATGCGCATCTCGATGCCGAAGATTTCCTGATCGTCGAAGTTGCGCCACAGCAGCGGGCCGGTCACCGCCTCCTCCTCGTGCATATGCGCGAAGTCGTCGGCGATATAAGCGGCAAAGGCGAGATAAAGCTTGCGGCCGCAGGCTGCCTTGTGCAGCGGCCAGGCTTTTTCCCAGGCGACCACAAGCTCTTCCAGCTCGCGGAACGCGGTGCGGTGGTCGTCGTGCTGCTCGTCGAGCGTGACGGTCGAAACGCCCTTCTCGGCAAGCGCCGTGTGGATGTTGTCGTCCTCGTGCATGACATGGGAGGCGGCCAGCATCAGGTAATGGCGCAAGTCGCCGATCAGGAAGACCGTCTCCTCGACATTCTGGAAATCGGTCGTGCCGAGGCGTCCGAGCAGGTCGCAGCCGGCCTTGCGCAGGCCCTTGTGGATCGCACCGTAAATGTCGTAGCGGCCGTTGAGATCGGGAATGCTGGTAAGCGAGAATTCATGGCTCATGATGGTTATCCTCTCGTTATCAGGCGCCTCTTTTTGTGCGCCGGGCTGATGACCGTGAGATAACCGAGGCCTTCGCGAGGCGCTTCCTAAAACCATCCTAAGCACTTGGAACGATTGCTAAGAATATCCTAACTCACTATCATCGCCTGACTTGGGGTGGGGAAAAGCATGCTGGGGCCGGAACTCGCAGAATTCATAGAAAGTCCCGTCATGATACTGTTCGCGACGCGCGACGAGGCCGGCCGGCCGATGATCGGCCGCGGCTCCGGCGTGCGCGTCGACCGGCAGAGCGGGCATCTGCACTTTCTCGCCTCCCGCTGCCAATGGCCTGATGCCGTCAGCGAGGCGCAGGTCGGCCGGCCGATTGCCATGACCTATGTGCGGCCCGCCGACTACAAGGCCTGCCAGATCAAGGGCCGGATCCTCACGACAAGGCCGGCGGACGAGGCCCACCGGGCACAAGGCGAAGCCTATGTCGCAGAACAGCTGGCGCGAATGCTCGCGCTCGGGGTCACCCGCATGCAGCTCTCCAGCACGCTCTCGGACCAGGACCTCGTCTGCCTGACGATCGAGCCGCAGGAAATCTTCGAACAGACGCCGGGGCCCGGCGCCGGACGCAGGCTGATGCCGGAAGCGGCCGCATGATTCCGCTGGAAACGCTGCGGGACAGCTTCGAGGGCATCATTCCCTCCATCATCGCTACCGCCGATGCCGACGGAATGCCCAATATTTCCTATCTCTCGCACGTGCATTACGTCGATGAGGGGCATGTGGCGCTCTCCGACCAGTTCTTCTCCAAGACCGCTGCCAACGTGGCGCGCAACGGGCTCGCGACCGTGATGGTGGTCGATGGCTATAGCGGCCAGCAGCACGTGCTCGACCTGGCGTTCGAGCGCTCCGAGACGGAGGGCGAGACATTCGAGCGGATGGCGATCCACCTGGAGATTCTGGAAAGCCGCATGAGCGGGATCATGAAGCTGCGCGCCGTCGACATCTACCGGGTGGAGGACTGCCGGGCCGTGCCGGCGGCCAATCCGCTGGTCGAGCCGGAGCCGCTCTTTCTGCCCGACCTGATGGGCAAGGTGGCGCGGCTGACGGCACGGATGTCGGATTGCAGCGATCCGGAAACGCTGCTCGACACCACGCTCGAGGGCCTGGGCGAGCTCTTCGGCTACCACAATTCCATGGTGCTGGTGCCGGACGGCGAACGTGGCGGGCTGACGACAATCGGCAGCCGGGGCTACGACCAGTTCGGCTTCGGCGCCGAGGTTCCGGCCGGGCGCGGCATTATCGGACTTGCGGCCGAGCGGCGGCGCAACGTGCGGATCACGGATCTCAGCCGAGGCCTGCGCTATCTCCAGGCCGTGCAGGCCATGGCGGGCGTCGAGGATGCGACACCGATCCCGCTTCCGGCGCTCGAAAAGCCGCTCAGCCAGATCGCGCTGCCGCTTGTCGCGCGGGGAAGGCTCGTCGGCGTGCTGTTTTCGGAAGCGACCGAGCGCTTCACCTTCCGCCATCGCGACGAGGAGGCCCTGATCGTGATCGCCGCCCATCTCGCCACCGCGCTCTCCTTCCTGTCCGAGCAACGCGAGCGGGCGGATACGAACGGGCGGGAAAAGGCCGAGGCCCCGGCCGACGAGGCCGCCAGCGCGCCCGCCGGCCGGCGCATCGCCGTTCGTTTCTATCCGCGCGACGGCTCCCTGTTCGTCGACGACGACTATCTGATCCGCGGCGTGCCCGGGCGGCTGCTCCTGCATTTTCTCCAAGACTATACGTGCACCGGCAAGCGGGATTTTCTGAACCGCGAGATCCGCCGCGACCGTCGCCTGCAACTGCCCGACTTCAAGGACAATTTGGAAACCCGGCTGATCCTCCTGCGCCGGCGGCTTGAGGAGAAGGCAGGCCCGATCACACTCGAACGCGCCGACCGCGGCCGCCTGCGGCTGACGCTCGCCGGGCGGCCGGAGATTGAGGTGGTGGAGGAGTGAAGGGGTAGCGGGTTTTCGGTCTTGGTCGGCTCGGTGTGCAGAGGCGCTGGTTTTGTGGAGGCTTGACTAGCTGTAGTGCTGTGCAGGTGCTGAAGAAGCGGCGCAGTCCACCATTCTCCGTCATTCCTGTGCTTGTCACAGGAAATCCAGCCACCGCGCGTCTGCGCGGTGAATGGCTCACCATATGCCGCCGGAAAAGAGCCCTTCCTGCCCAAGGAGTTGGGCAGGCTGGATCCCTGTGACAAGCACAGGGATGAGAGAGGTTGGGGTGGCCTCGGTGCCCCAAGCAAGGTCATGCAGTAGGGCTAAGCCTGCCGAAGGAGACCTTGTCGCCTTGGCGTGACACAGGTCGAACTCCGGCCCAATGCCACCACCCACCAGCGACCTAATCGATGATGTGATATCTGCCATTGAGTGACAACTGGTGAGGAGCAAGCCTACCCTCTCGCCCGCAACGCCGCGCGGAGCGGCAGCCGCGCGGCCGCCAGCGCCGGCAGGGTACCGCCGATCACCCCGACCGCCAGCCCGAGCAAACCCGCCGTCAAAAGCACATCCGGCGTCACCACAAGCTGAAACGCCATCTTGGTGTTGTTGGCGCCCATCGTGCTCGCCTGCCAGCCGTCAAAGGCGAGCCGCGAGGCGATGGCGCCGATTGCCGCTCCGAGAGCCGAGAGCAGCACCGCCTCCACCCAGGTGGCGGCGAAGGCCGGCAGGCGGGCAAAGCCGAGGAGGCGCAGCGTGGCGATCTCGATGGCGCGATCGGAAACCGAGCTCATCATCGTGTTCAGGGCCCCCGCGGTCGCGCCTACCGCCATCAGAAGCGCGATCGGCCAGCCGAACAGGCGGATCAGGCTTTCCGTGTGCTCGGCCTGGCCGGCATAGAGACCGGCCTCGGAGACGGCGGCAAGCGGCGGACCCGGCAGCGTGGACAGCCGTTCCCGCAGCGTCGCCAGCGCCCTTTGCGAATCGTCGCCGGCAAGCCGCACTCGCAGGCTCTGCACCTGCCCCTGCCGGTCGAAGGCCGATTGCACGGCTTCGAGATCAGCCCAGATCTCGGATTCGAAGGCACTGCCGCCTGATGTGAAATGACCGGCGACCCGCCAGTCGACCGCGCCGAGCCGTACCGTGTCGCCGACAGCAAAGCCCGGGAAGGCATCCGCGAGGCGGGCGCCGACGACGATCTCACGCCCACCCGGCGCAAACAGTCGCCCCTCTGAAAGCCGGGCGCGCTGGCGCATCGCAGGTCCGGCCGGGTCCATGCCCCGCAGCGACAGCGTCTGCTCGACGCCGTCGGCGGCCCTGACATCGACGGGAACGACGACCTCGCGCGACATCGCCAGACCGCCCGCCCCATCGCCCGGACCGGCGCTGGCGATCCCGGGGGTGTGGGCAATCCCGGTGTCGCCACTCGCCGCCGCAAGGCTGCGGATTGCTTCGGCAGGCACGTCCGAGCCGGTCTCCTGGTTGGTGCCGCCGCCGAGGATGACGGCGACATCAGGGGAGCCCGTCCCGGCAAGCGCTGCCTCGAAGCCGCGCGCCATTGCCAGAAATCCGGCGAGCACCGCCACGACGAGCGCCACCGACAGCACCATCGACAGCGAGATCGCAAGCCGCCTGGGCAGGCTGCCGAGATTGACTCTGATCATGAGAAAGATCTGCTTGAGCGCTGAGGACATTGGACTATCTCGTTCTGAAAGCATTGACGATGGGCAGCCGCATGGCGCTGTAAGCGGGCAACAACCCCGTCAGCAGGCCGAGCCCGGCGATGATGGCTGCGGATTTCAGCAGCACCGCCGCGCCGAAGACGAGGCCGAAGGCCGGCCCGATCAGGAGTGCCGCAAGCTTGGCGAGGACGAGCCCGCCCGCGCCGCCGACGGCGAAGATGAACAGCGTCTCGCCGAGGATCAGCGCCACGATTCGCCCACGGGAAAAGCCGAGCACCTTCATGACGCCGATCTCGAAACGACGCTCGCGCACGGCAAACAGCATGGTGTTCACAGCGATCATCAGGATGGTGACGAAGGCCGCACCGACGACGAGGCTGACGATGAGGCCGACATCGGCGAATTGCCGGAGGAACGCCTCGAGGAACTGCTTTTCCGATTGCGTCCGCGTCTGCGCCGCCGAATTGGCAAACAGAGCGTCGATCCGCGCCGCCAGTATGCCTGGCGACACGCCCGGGCGCGGACGCACCACGAAGGCGTCGACCGTGTCCTTGTCGCGCGCACGAGCGGCATTGAGCGCATCGTAGCGGGCGAGCATGAAATAGGTGTCCGTGCCGGCATCGGCACCCTCGAAGATGCCCGCGATGGTGAAGTTCCAATTCCGGCTGCCGTCGGCCTTCATGATCTGGCTGGTGAGGCCGATGCGCTGGCCGATCGACCAGCCCTGCGCCTCGGCCAATGCCCTGCCGACCAGCACCCGGTCGCCGCCGCCTTCCAGCGCCGCGATCAGCTCGGGCGCCAGCCCGAGTTCGGCGCCATTGGCGGCGGCAATCGCCCGCGGATCAACCGCGCTGACGGCCACGACATTCTTCTCGACCTCGACGAAACCCCGCATCCGCGTGGTATAGGCGACGGCGGCGACATCGCCTTCCGCCGCGATGCGGTTGAGATAAGCAATCGGCAGCGGCAGCCCCCGGCCGGATTTGTTGAACACGCCGAGCAGATTGTCGCTGGCGCCGGCCGCCCCCTGGCTGCCGCCGACGAAACTCGCCGTCAGTCCGTAGATCAGGAAGGCGATGCCGACCGAAAACATCAGCAGGATCGCCCGCAGCCGCTTGCGCCAGGCATTGCGCCGCATCAGCTGGAAAAAACTCATCGGCCTTCCCTCTCGGTGAATTCGCCCTTGTTGAGATGCAGCGTGCGCCGGGCAAAGGCGGCGGCCTCGGGATCGTGCGTGACCATGATGATGGTCTTCTGAAGCTCGCGATTGAGAAAGTTCAGTATCTCCAGAATATCATTGGCCGATTTCCGGTCGAGATCGCCGGTCGGCTCGTCGCAGAGAATGAGATCGGGATCGGCGACGATGGCCCGCGCAATGCCGACGCGCTGCTGCTGCCCACCCGACATGCTGGACGGAAACTGCCGCTGCCGCCCGGCAAGCCCGACCAGACCCATCACCGTATCGACACGCGCCTGTCGCTCCCTGCGCGTCAGCGGCTTCAAGAGCAGCGGCAGCTCGATATTTTCAGCCGCATTCAGCATCGGCAGCAGATTGTAGAACTGGAAGACGATGCCCAGGCTGTGCGCCCGCCAGGCCGCCCTCGCCCCCTCGCCCATCTGCTCGAGATGGCTGCGACCGATCCGGATCTCGCCAGTGTCGGCGCTGTCGATGCCGCCCAGCATATTCAGCAGCGTCGATTTCCCCGAACCCGACGGCCCCATGACCGCGACGAAATCGCCGCGTGGAATGGCAAGGTCGAGCCCCGAGAAGATCGGTATGGTCTCCGCCCCGATCCGGAACGCCTTCCTGACGCCGGCTAGCGCGATATAGGGGTCTTGAGTGTCGGTCATTGCTTTGCTCCTTGGTGGTTCGTTTATGGCCGGTAACCGGCGGCCGGCCTCGTCCTTCGAGGCCCCTGCGAGGCACCTCAGGATGAGGTCGGAGAGAGGCTGCGATCTGCGGCACAAGAAGCCGATCCGCACGGCACCGATCAGCCCGCCTGCCGCACGGCACCCGATCAGCTTTCTGGCCACACGGCACAACAACCAGCCCTTATCCTGAGGTGTGCAGGCCGAAGGCCGGAGCCTCGAAGGACGAGGGCGGGTGATGATCACCCGCGGCAGACGCACCCATACCCGCCTCCTCCCCCACCACCAGCCGGATGCGCGCCGCCATGGCAGGCCGCATGCCAGGCGGTGGCGAGGTCAGCGACAGGCGCAGCGTCACCGTCCCTTTCTCCCGCGAAATGACCGGCGCGATCTTCGACACCTCGATCGCAACGGGTTGGCCGGGAAAGCCGTCCAGCACCGCCTCGCCCCAGAGGCCCGGCCGCATCAGCGCGATATTGGCCTCGGCCACATCGGCATCGATAACCAGGCTCGCCGTGTCGGTAATGGCGAGCAGGCTTTCATCCTCCCGCACGCTGTCCTGGCGCGACAGCACCGTGTCGCCGATATGGGCGTCGAGCCGCGTGACAGTGCCGGAGATCGGCGCACGCACGGTCAGCGCCTCCACCTGCTCGCGCGCTCTAGCGACATCGAGCGCCGCCTTTTCGACATCCTGGCGCGCCTGCAGGGTGGCATTCTCGGCCTTGTCGACAGCGGTTTTCGCCTCCTCCAGCGCCTGCGCCGACATGGCATCACGCCCGGCGAGCCGCTCGGTGCGCGCAAACGACGAGCGCGCCTGCGCAAGTTCGATAGTCCTTGCAGCAAGCGCCAACGCCGCTGCCCGCTCGGATATCTCCGCGCCCCGAAGCGAAAAGCGCGCACCGGCGTCATCAAGCCGCACCAGCACCTGCCCGGCGACGACACTGTCGCCCGCCTCCACATCGACCGCGACGATCCGGCCCTCATATTTGGAAAAGACGGTGGCGGTGTCGGGCGCCACGACATAGCCGGAGCCGGTGACCTCACGGGTGGGTGCAGCCGTGCTCTTCGCTCCATTCTCGGCCAAGGTCCGCAGTCCCTCAACAGCGGCATCGTCGCTGGCCCGCGCTTCCACCGCATCGGCGGATATCGCACGATCGCTGCCTGAAAACCCCGCAAGTGCAGTCTCGACGCGCTTCAGCGTCTCGGCGCCGTTGAAGAGAACCGCGGCCAGCGATGCCGTCGCCACAAGGAGGAGTATTGCACCAAGGATCATACGCCGCCGGGCATCAGGCTTCGGCGGTTCGGTCTCGAAGGCCGCGGGTTCGATCGAAAGCGATCTGAGCTTGGCGGCAAGGTCTCGGTCATGTTCTGATGTCGTGTTCATGCCGGCAACATGGCCGTCGGGGCCAAAACCGCGACCTCGAACATGTTTCAGGCGGTGCTCGATCGCGATCGAGGACGTGCAATGGCTCTCTGTTTAAGGCGCCGACAGCAGCCGAATAAGCCCTGCTTTGTAGTTTGTGCCTGCTTGAAAGCGATTAAGGGTTGCGATTACGTTCTAAAGAACGCTTTCGGGCCGTCGTCGAATACGATTGCTGTTGCTCCGCCGTGGTCGACGCTGAGGGCTGCTGAGATGAAACCGGAAGGGTCTTGATCGGTTCCGGCCCAAGGAAATGGTGATTCTTCGACGGTCTCACCGTTTAAAGAACGAATTGCACTTCTCCTCTGATACCAAACGAGAGCATCGGCAGCTTGCAGTGGCAGAGCTTCTTGATCAGTCACGAATACAGGAGATTCCGGAATGCGATTCGAAACCTCGGGGGGACAGCAAGAACGGAATTCGGTCCAAGCCTCTAAGATCTGACGCATTTGACCGCCCTGCTCATCGAACACAAATTCGATAGGATCAATTTTTCCTTTGCTGGCCGTATAAGAGAGCGTTTCGGTAACTAGCATATAAAGCAAGGCTAGATAGATCGATGGCGGCTGCTGACCCGCTTGCAGGTACCTGTCTCGAAAGACTTTCGGTGAAATCAGTATTGTTCCGTAGATCAGTCTATGATCAGCAATAATTTGCATGAAGCGCTCAATCCGCTGATCCTTTTCTTCTATTGAGATCCTGCTGAATTGGCCTCGTCCCGCCTTCGCCTCACGAAGTTTGAAATAGTCAAGTCGAGGTTCGATTTGCAGTTCCTTCTTCCAATCTTCATTAAAACGCCTCCATGTTTCTGCATCAGCGATCCACCCACCAAGGCATGAGACGGGCTCGTGAAAAAGACCGCTATCATCAACGTACATCTTCAAGACCATAGGACCCTCTTTCACCTAAAAGCTAATCGGCGGCGCGCTTGCGACCACGCTCAATCGAAGACGTCGCCCAACAATCCGTAAGTTTCCAGCAGCATAACGCCTCGCTGCATCATCGGCTATTTTTTGCGCGTGGCCCGCGCCCTCACCCCTTCTTCTGCCGCCAGGCAACCGGCGTCATATCCGTCACCCGGCGGAACTCGCGGTTGAAATTGGATTTGGTCTGGAAGCCGATCTCGAACATTACCTCGGTCACCGGTTTTTCGGTGCCGGCAAGCAGCCGGCAGGCTTCGCCGATCCTGTAATCATTGACATATTGCGAGACGTTTTTGTCCATCGCCCGGTTGATCGCCGCCGAGATCTGGCGGGCGGGAATGCCAGTCTTGCGGGCCAGCCGGTCGAGATTGAGATTGGCGTCGCGATAGAGCTTCTTTGCTTCCATCAGCGCATCGACCGCAGCGATCGTCTCCTTGTCCTCACTCGTCTTGTCCTCACTCGTCTCTGGCCGGGGTGCTACCTCCGCCGCCTCGGCCGGCGCCCGGCTTCGGCTGGCGGCGGCCGCCGCGATGCCGAGGATGACGAGGGCGGCGAGGTTGCTGACGCTGATCACCGTCACGGCATGCTCGCCATGCGCCCAGGTGAAGTCGAAGAAAACGAAAATATCGACCGAGGCCGACAGGCAGAGCGCTACCGCCGTGAAGATGATCGCCCTATAGGCTGGCACCGCCCCTTCGAAAGGCGCCAGCCGCAGCGCGTCGGCGCCCGGGCGCATCAGAAGCAGGATGGCCACGGCATAACCGACGAAAATAAGCACCAGCGCGATATCGATTGCATCCCGCCAGACGGTCATCAGCGCCAAGATAACAGCGGCGGGCACGGCATGCAGGGCCATCCGCGCCGGCAGCGGCCGCCGGCTTGTCCTCACCAGCCGGGAAACCCCGGCATGGGCAAGCGGCGGCACCATCGCCGCGATCACCGGCGCGACCAAGCCGACGCCCTGTACTCCATATCCCCAACGCAGGCCGGAGAGCACGGATTGCAGCGCGGCAAGCAGGATGAGCGCCAGAAACGGGCGGTTCGGCGCCTCCTCGTCGTCGCGCCTAAGGACGGCGACGAAAAGGATAAGCAGCAGAACAGCAATGACGAAAGGAAGCGGAATGAACAGCATAACCTGACAGGATCGGATTGGCGGATAGACAGCCATCATTGCCGAGATCGTCACCCGGCGCGACCTCCATCATGTTTTAGGACGCGTTTTAGGTGGGGATTTTTCGGGGTCGGCGGCCACCAGATCAGACGCGATCCAGAAACGCAAGCACCCGGGCAGTCAGCAGCGCGGTCGCCTCCGCGTCATAGGACGGCAGCGAACTGTCGGCGAAGTAGTGCTGATCGCCGGGATAGAGGAAAAGCTCCGCATCCTCGACCTTCGCCACGATCTCGCGGGCGGCGTCGATATCACCCTCGCCTGCGAAAATCGGGTCGTTGTCCATGCCGTGGATCTGGACGGCGACGCCGTCCGGCCAGGGTCCGAAGGCCCATTCGCCGCTGATCGGCAGGCAGGAATAGAAAAGCAGAGCCCCGCGGGCGCCGCGCCGTGTCTGCGCCAGCTTCTGCGCCGGCAGCACGCCGAATGAGAAGCCGGCATAGACCAGTTCGCCAGGCAGTTCGTCGGCGATCCGAACGCCGCGCTCCCTGACGGCGTCGAAACCGATCTCGCCGATATGGGCGAGCCCGTCTTCGATGCTTGGGAATATGCGCCCGTCGAACAGATCAGGCGTGTGCACGATGTGGCCGGCTGCGCTGATCTCGTCGGCGAAGGCGCGCACTCCAGGCGTCAGCCCTAGTGCGTGGTGGAACAGCAAGATCTCGGCCATCATCGCTCCGGTGGAGATAGTTGCACCTGATGATCGATCTCTAAGGCGTGGCACCGAAGAAGGCCAGCCGGGTGAAGATCGTATAGTCGGCTTCCGATACCATCAGCGCGACGAAAACCAGCACCAGCAGCGGCGGCAGCAGAATGGCGTAGACGAGCGCCAGCCGTTCCCAGGCCATGTGCATGAAAACGGCAACGATCAGCCCGGCCTTCAGCATCATGAACAGAAGGATCAGCGTCCACCTGAGATAACCCTGGATGCCGAGATAATCGACCATATAGGAAAAGGCGCTGAGCACGAAGAGCAGGCCCCAGACGAAGAAATAGAGCCCGATCGGATGCTGCTGCCCGTGATCCTGTGCGTGCAGGGCCTGTGTATGCGGGCTTTGCCCATGCGCTGTTGTCTCGCTCATGACGACCTCACCACAGATAAAAAAATGCGAAGATGAAGACCCAGACCAGGTCGACGAAGTGCCAGTAGAGGCCCATGATCTCGACGGCCTCGTAGCGCCCCTTCCGGCTGGTGAAGAAGCCGCGCCGTTCCACGTCGAAATCGCCGCGCCAGACCTTGCGGGCGACGATGAGGAGGAAGATGACGCCGATCGTCACATGGGTGCCGTGAAAGCCGGTGATCATGAAGAAGGTCGAGCCGAACTGCGCGGCCCCCCAGGGATTCTCCCAGGGCCGCACGCCTTCGGTGATCAGCTTGGTCCATTCGAAGGCCTGCATGCCGACGAAGCAGGCCCCGAGAAGTGCCGTCAGCAGCATCAGCATCGCGGTCACCCGGCGGTCGCGGCGATAGCCGAAATTGACCGCCATCGCCATGGTGCCGCTGCTCGAGATCAGCACGAAGGTCATGATCGCAATCAGGATCAGCGGAACCTCCTGCCCGCCGATGTGAAGCGCGAAAACTTCGCTCGGATTGGGCCATGGAACTGGCGTCGACATGCGGGCGGTCATGTAGGCGATCAGGAAGCAGCCGAAGACGAAAGTGTCGCTGAGCAGGAAGATCCACATCATCGCCTTGCCCCAGGAGGCGGTCTTGAAGGCGCGCTGATCCGAGCTGAAATCGGCGGCGACACCACGCAGGCCTGACGGTCTGAGACCTGGTTCGCCGTGCGTCTCGATCGTCTGTGCCATCTGCAACCTCCTCTTCAGCCCTAGTTCAACAACGTGCGGCAGAGATCGACGAAATCATTCGCCCAGCCGGCAAAAAGCGCAAAGAGCAGGAGCCAGACGGCGAGCATGAAATGCGAATAAATGGCGGAGAGATCGACGCTGAGGCACAGCCTCTCCGACGCAACCGCGGTTGAGAACGTCCTGATCGTCGTGTGGGTAAGCACGGCAAGCCCGCCGAGGATATGCAATCCATGCAGGCCGGTCAGCATGTAGAAGAAACTGTTGGAGGGATTGTCGGTGAGGATGTAGCCGGCCGCCGTCAGCTCCCGCCATGCCTGGATCTGCCCGACGAGGAAGAAGACCGCAAGCGCAAGTCCTGTCACAAGCGCCGGCCGCAACCCCTCCAAGCGGCCGTGCCGCGCTTCTCGCTTGGCCCATTCCAGCGCCACACTGCTCAAGGCGAGTGCTGCACTGTTCACAAAGAGCAGCCGCGGAACCGGCGTGGCCCACCAGTCCGCCGACGCCATGCGCATGAAATAGGCGCTGACGGTAAGGCTGAAGAGCGCGCCGACCACGCCGAGAAACACGAAAAGGCCAATTTTCACCGCCGGCATCGGGTACCGGTCGGCTCCCTCGCGAACCGGCAGTTGCATCGACCCGGTTTCCAGCCAGGGCTTCGATGTCAACCGCTGCCCGGAAAGCAACCAGATGATGATGGCGGCGACTGCGGCAAGGAAGACCAGGGTGACGTTCATGCCGGAATCTCCCGCGTGACGCCGCCGTCTGCCGGCACATTTTGCGGGATGAAATCCTCAGCCGCACCAGGCACGCTGTAGTCATAGGCCCAGCGGTAGACGACGGGCAAATCCTTGCCCCAGTTGCCATGGGCGGGTGGCGTCTGCGGCGTCTGCCATTCGAGCGTCGTCGCCCGCCACGGATTGCCGCCGGCCTCCCTGCCCCGGAAAAGGCTCCAGACCAGATTGAACAGGAAGACGATCTGCCCGGCCCCGACGATCAGCGCCATCACCGTGATGAAGATGTTCAGCGTATGGGCCGACGGCGGAACGAAGGCCGTCTCGCCCATCTCGAAGTAGCGGCGCGGCACGCCGAGCAGGCCGAGATAATGCATCGGAAAGAAGATCGCATAGGTGCCGAGGAAGGTGATCCAGAAGTGGATATGGCCGAGCATGTCGTTCAGCATCCGCCCGGTGACCTTCGGATACCAGTGATAGATCGCCCCGAAGATCACGAGGATCGGCGCGACCCCCATGACCATGTGGAAATGCGCGACTACGAACATCGTATCCGATAGGGGCACGTCGACGACGACATTGCCGAGGAAGAGGCCGGTCAGCCCGCCATTGACGAAGGTGACGATAAAGGCGAGCGCAAACAGCATCGGCAGCGTCAGATGGATGTCGCCGCGCCAGAGCGTCAGCACCCAGTTGTAGACCTTGATCGCCGTCGGAATGGCGATGATCAGCGTCGTGGTGGCAAAGAAGAAGCCGAAGGCCGGGTGCATGCCGCTGACATACATGTGGTGCGCCCAGACGACGAAGCTCAAGCCGCCGATGATGACGATCGCCCAGACCATCATGCGGTAGCCGAAGATATTCTTGCGCGCATGCGTGCTGATCAGATCCGAGACGATGCCGAAGGCCGGCAGCGCAACGATATAGACTTCGGGATGCCCGAAGAACCAGAACAGGTGCTGGAACAGGATCGGGCTGCCGCCGGCATGCTGCAACTGCGTGCCCATCTCGACGATGGCGGGCATGAAGAAGCTGGTGCCGAGCACGCGGTCGAACATCATCATGACGCAGGCGACGAAGAGTGCCGGAAAGGCAAGCAGCGCCATCACGGTGGCGGTGAAGATGCCCCAGACGGTGAGCGGCATCCGCATCAGCGTCATGCCGCGTGCCCGCCCCTGCAGCACCGTCACCACATAGTTCAGCCCGCCCATGGTGAAGCCGATGATGAAGACGATCAGCGAGGTGAGCATCAGCAGGATGCCCCAGTCCTTGCCGCCTGGGGTGCCGGAAAGGACGGATTGCGGCGGATAAAGCGTCCAGCCGGCGCCCGTCGGGCCGCCGGGCGCGAAAAAGCCGGCGGCGAGGATCAGCACCGCGAGCAGATAAATCCAGTAGCTCAGCATGTTCGCGTAGGGAAACACCATGTCGCGGGCGCCGACCATCAGCGGGATGAGGTAATTGCCGAAGCCGCCGAGAAAGAGCGCGGTCAGCAGATAGATCACCATGATCATGCCGTGCATGGTGATGAACTGATAATAATGATCGGCATCGATGAAGGCGAAATAGCCGGGAAAGGCGAGCTGAATCCGCATCAGCCAGGAGAGCACCAGCGCCACCAGGCCAATCGAAATGGCGGTGATCGAATATTGCACGGCGATGATCTTGGCATCCTGGCTGAATACGTATTTCGTCCACCAGCTGTGTGGATGATAAAGTTCGACATCCTCGACTTCGGCGGAGGGAATGCTGCCGGATGGAATCTCGACCATGATCTCTCTTCCCTTTCCCGATGCGGCCTCCGGCCGTCTTCCCTCGGTTCCCTGAACCGGCCTGCGACCGCTTCGCTGCGTCAGTTTGCCGGCGGCGGCTCTCCCGATGACGCCGTCAGCTGGGTGAACGTCTGCTGCTGCCCGAGCCAGGTCTGGTAGCTCGCCTCGTCGTCGACGACGACGGAACCGCGCATTTGCGGATGGCCGACGCCGCAGAGTTCGGCGCAGAGGATCTCGAAGCTTCCCGTCCGCGTCGGCGTGAACCAGAAATAGGTGATCATGCCGGGGATCATGTCCATCTTGGCGCGGAATTCCGGCACGTAGAAATCATGGAGCACATCGACCGAGCGCAGCAGGATGTGCACCGGCTTGCCCACCGGCAGATGCAGCTCGCCGCCCTCGATGATGACGTCGTCGAGGCCGCTTGCATCGTTCTTGTCGAGGCCGAGCGGGTTTTCGGGCGTGACGTCGCGGGTCTCGGCACGGCCGAGCTTTCCGTCCGCTCCCGGCAGGCGGAAGCTCCACAGCCACTGCTGGCTGACGACCTCCACCGATGCGGCATCGGCAGGCACCGTGATGAACTGGTTCCACACGATCAGGCCGGGCGCCAGCATCGCCGCGACGCCGACCGCCGTTCCCCCTCCCAGCATCAATTCCAGCCTGCGGTTCTCGGGCTCATAATGCGCCCGGTTGCCGGGTCTGTGCCGGAAGCGGAAGACGCAATAGGCCATGAAGGAAACCACCGCCACGAAGACGATGCCGGTGATCCAGAAGGTGATGACGAGGGTGCTGTCGATATAGGTCCAGTTGGACGCGATCGGCGTCCACCACCAAGGGCTCAGCACATGGAACAGCACGGAGCCGACGACAATCAGGACGAGGATCAGCACGACAGCCATTTCCGCTCCTCCTCGAGCAGGTTGACCCGTGAAACCGCATTCCGCAAAAAGTCCGTCTTTATTATCGCACAGATAGAAAATATCGGCAATTACGGCGATTTAGGCATGCGCCGCCGGCCGCGAACCCGTCATTTGGGGTATTGCCCATCACTGCGAATATTGCTTGAGATAGGCGATAAGATCGGTGATCTCCTGATCGTCCTTCACGCCGACGAAGGCCATCTTCGTGCCCTTCACCTTGGCTTTCGGATTGTGGAGATAGTCTCGTAACGTCGCCTCATCCCACACGAGACCGCCCTCGCCAGCTTCCTTCATCGAGCTGGAATAGGCGAAGTTGGGATGCGTTCCGGCCTTACGGCCGAACAGCTTGTTCAGCGACGGACCGACCTTGTTCGTATCGGAATCGGCCACGTGACAGGTCGCGCATTTCTTGAAAACGGTGGCGCCCGCCGTCGGGTCGCCCTCCTGCGCCCCGGCATAACCGGGGAAAAGAGCAGTCACAGTCGCACCAATCAGCAGAACAACACGATAATCCATGGCAAACCTCATCCTCCTCAAGGTCGCCAGCCACTCACACCCTCCATTATCTCTCGCGTGTGGGTGGTGGTTGTTATGGCTCAAAGCTTAATCCTTCGCGGATGCAAGTCAATCGCCTCACAGTTGGGGTCACCTGAACGCAGATGAGATCAGGTGACCCCGACGCGGATAACGGCCGTTATACCCCGATCGAAAGCGCCTCCTTAACCGCCAACTCCGCCATGGCAAGTGCAGCCTCGCGGGTCCTGGCGGCGGCGATGAAACGGCCGTTGTGGCAGAAGCTTGCGCCCTCTATGCCGCAAACCGCCTCCAGCTCTCCATTGGCAAGACCGGCCCAGGCTGCCGGCAGATCGGCCCTGAGTTCGAAGCCTTCCTCGGCGCGGCGGATGCCGGTCACGCACCAATCCTTTTCGCGCGGGTGGACGACGAACAGCAGATGATCGGCGCCCGCCTTGACGATGGCGGGACGGAAGGGCATCCCCCTCGGCAACTCCAGAACACGCCCCTGCCCCGTAGCCTCGATTGCCCGGTGCACCATCGCCTCGGCCCGCAATTTTGCGGCACTCTGGGCGATCCTCGCCTCGACGAAACTGCGGGCAACGGCAAGTGCTGCGTGGAAGGCGCGATCGTCGGCCCCGGGTTCCGTTTCGTCGAAAACCGGTTTCAGGGTCTCCAGCAGCGCCGGCAGTGTCAAGCCCGCCAACGGCCCCGAGGGGCTGAACGCGCCATTGTCGGTCAGATCGATCGGCAGCACGAAACCGGCATCGAAAGAGCCATGCACAGCCTCGGCATGGGCTTCGGGAAGGCCGGAGGCTGCGAGATAATCACGGCCGTAATGCTTCCAGATCAAGCCGAACGAGCTGTAGGGCTGGCCATCGTCGCGCATCGGCGCGCCGCGCTGGTGGTGATCGAATATGCCGCGAGCAGGGTCATAGGCCCCCCCGACATCGTAAATGATGCGGTCTTGCCCCGGCGTGATCCATTCCGGCGCCCGGCTGCGAACGATAAGCGCCTGCGGGAAAAGCCGGGTCAGGATAACGCTCGACAGCAATTCGTCGGCATGGAAGCCACCGGAATGGGTGACGAGAAAATCGGGGATCATGAAAGGCCTTGTCGTTTTTGGCGGGTCCGCCTGGGTCAGCACCAGATAGCGGTTGGCGGATATGACGACAAGCCTCTATAGGACGAGACTTTTGGACATTGGCGTATTGGCGACGGCAGGGATGGCGGCGCTGAAATAACTTCAAACCCTCGGCGTCGGGGCGCGGCAACCCCCAACGTCCCTCATCCTGAGAGCCTGTGAATGTTTGGTAGCGGAGGCGATTGGATTGTGATTCTGTTGGGTCGTTGATTTGCTTGGGGGATGATGGTGGGCGACGACCTGTTCGAAGGATTGCCGGTGCATGGAGC